>JAITEE010000169.1 GCA_031282205.1 Candidatus Methanovirga aequatorialis
TATATTATAGTTTATTAAATAATGTTTGTAAGTAATAAAAATGTTTAATAATTTGTTATATATTTTTGAAAATAAAAGTATTTTAATGGTTATTTTAATAATTAATAAGATTTAAATAAGAATTAATCAAAAATGATACTTTAAAATCAAGTTGAACAATTACAAATATTTTTTATTCTACTATAATAAAAATAGATTATCGTACAACATCAACGAACTTTTTTTAAAATTAAAAAGAGTTAATATGAATCATTTATATAAAGAAGATTAAAATTATGGTTAGTGTACAAGGTTAAAGATAACTTAAAAAATCCAAAATAAGTTGTATTAAATAGATTCTACAATGAAATATTAAATAATCAATAGCTATCTAATTTATGGTGATTTAATGGAAAATAAAGCTAAAATAGCTTTGGAAGATGGGACTATAATTGAAGGAGAGTCTTTTGGTTACCAAACAACGGCAACTGGAGAGATCGTTTTTTCAACTGGAATGACTGGTTATGTTGAAAGTTTAACGGATCCATCTTTTAATGGTCAAATTTTAATGTCGACATATCCTCTTGTTGGAAACTATGGTGTATCAGAGGAATGGTATCAATCCAAGAAAATTCAAGCGGAGGGGTATGTTGTAAGAGAGGTTTGTAGAGTTCCTTCAAAATTTAGTGTTAATAAAACGTTGGATGAATTTTTAAAAGAATTTAAAATTCCAGGGATTAGCGGAATAGATACAAGAGATTTAACTCTGAAGATTAGAGAGAAAGGAACTATGAAATGTGGAATAGCCACTGAAGAGATCGAAGACGAGGAATTAATGGCCTTAGTTAAAAATCAATTGGACATCGTTGATATGGAGTTGGTTCCACAAGTTTCTACATCAAAGATAAAGAGTTTTAAGGAGGATAGCAGGAAAAAAGTAGGAATCGTTGATTGTGGTATTAAGAAGAATATAGTTAACAGTTTTTTAAAGAGAGACATTGGAGTATTTCTTTTTCCATACAATACAAGTTATAAAACCATTTTAGATTATGATTTAAATGGTCTGATGATCTCATGCGGTCCTGGAAACCCTTCTAAACTTATTGATACAATAGACAACATTCAAAAAATCAGCACCCGTCTTCCAGTTTTTGGAATTTGTATGGGTCAGCAGTTAATAGCCAAGGCCTTTGGTGCCAAAATTTATAAGATGAAGTTTGGTCATAGAGGAGTTAATCAACCAGTGAAGGATTTATCATCCAATAAAGTGTTTATAACCTCTCAAAATCATGGATTTAGTGTTAATGCCGATTCTTTAAATGACACATCACTGAAGCTAACTCAGATTAATCTTAATGATAAGAGCCCAGAAGGTCTTGTTCATGAAGAATTGTCTTTAAAATCAGTTCAATATCATCCTGAAGCAGGACCTGGACCAAACGATACCAACAAGATCTTCAAAGAATTTGAAGAGATGATGAATAGCTATTGAAAATTTTGAGTTTAACGTATAAAATTACATTACGTGTATTAAGAGTTCATTGAGGAAAATTGATGCCAATTGATAAAGATATTAAAAAAGTTCTTATTATTGGGTCTGGGCCTATCCAAATAGGTCAGGCTGCAGAGTTCGACTACTCTGGTTCACAAGCTTGTAAGTCCATTAAAGAAGAAGGTATTGAAACAGTGTTAGTTAACAGTAATCCAGCAACTATTCAAACAGATACTGACATGGCAGATGTTGTTTATGTTGAACCCTTGAATGTGGAAGTTGTTGCTAAAATCATTAAAAAAGAACAGGTTGATGCCATTCTTCCAACTATGGGGGGGCAAACAGGATTAAATATAGCCACAGGCCTTGAAAAAATTGGAGTTTTAGATGGAATCAAAGTTATTGGTTCATCGGTTGAGACGATCATCAACGTGGAGGATAGAGATCTATTTGGAAAATTCATGAACGAACTTAATGAACCAATTCCAAAATGTGAGGCTGTTGAATCCGTTGACGATGCACTTAAAGCAGTAGAAGAAATTGGTTACCCTGTAATTGTTAGACCTGCATTTACACTTGGTGGTACTGGTGGTGGAGTGGCAAATAATAGAGATGAGTTAGTTGAAGTGGTTACATATGGTTTGGATATGAGTTTTATAGGTCAGGTCCTCATTGATGAATCTGTTTTAGGCTGGAGGGAATTTGAATATGAAGTTATGAGAGATAAAAATGATACCTGTATTATCGTATGTAACATGGAAAACTTAGATCCAATGGGTATTCATACGGGTGAAAGTGTAGTCGTGGCTCCTGCTCAAAATTTAAATGATGTTGACTCTCAAAGATTAAGAGATGCATCCCTTAAAATAATAAGAGCTCTCAAAATTGAAGGTGGTTGTAATATTCAATTTGCTGTTAATCCACAAACAGAAGAATATAAAGTCATTGAAGTGAATCCACGAGTAAGTAGGAGTAGTGCTCTTGCATCAAAAGCTACTGGTTATCCTATTGCTAAAATTTCCTCTAAAATAGCTATTGGAATGACCTTAGATGAAATTCAAAATGATATCACCAAAGAAACACCCGCTTCATTTGAACCAAGTCTGGATTATGTAGTAGTTAAAATACCAAGATGGTCTTTTGATAAGTTTAAAGGGATAAATAGAGAAATTGGGATTCAGATGAAATCCACTGGTGAAGTAATGGCTATTGGAAGAACAATAGAAGAAACTCTACATAAAGCCATTAGATCTTTAGACACAGGCGTCATTGGGTTTGAAGAGGTTAACTTCAGTCGTGATAACTTAATAAATCCAACCGATGAGAGAATTTTTCACATATACACCGCCTTAAAAACAGGTTTGAGTGTTAACGATCTATTTAAACTTACCAATATTGATGGTTTCTTTTTAAATAAAATCAAAAATATTGTGGATTTTGAAAATGAAATATCCTCCCAAAATTTAGATGATGAGGAGTCCATATTGAAGGTTATAGGTAAAGGTAAAGTAATGGGTTTTTCAGATTATACCCTTGGAAAACTTCTTGGATTAGATGTTAAAAAGTTAAGAACAGATAACAGAATAAAACCTTCATTTAAAATGGTGGATACATGTGCAGCTGAATTTGAAGCTAAAACTCCTTATTATTACAGCAGCTATGATAAAGGAAATGAAGTCATCCCATCAAATAAACGAAAAATAATAATAATTGGAGCAGGACCGATAAGAATAGGTCAAGGAATTGAATTTGATTACTGTTGTGTTCACTCAAGTTTAGCTTTAAAAGAAGAAGGAATTGAAACTATTATCATAAACAACAACCCTGAAACAGTGAGTACAGACTATGACATCTCAGATAAGCTTTATTTTGAATCCTTAACCTTTGAAGATGTAATGGAAGTAATCGATAAAGAAAAGCCAGAAGGAGTAATCCTCCAGTTCGGTGGTCAAACATCAATTAATTTAGCAGTCCCACTTGCAAGTGAAGGAGTTAAAATACTTGGAACAAATTATGAAAGTATCGACCGTAGCGAAGATAGAAAAAAATTCAGTGAAGTTTTAAATAAACTAAACATTCCTCAGGCTCCCTATGGATTGGCTCAATCGTTTTCTGATGCAAGACAAATAGCTAAAAAAATAGGTTTTCCAGTGCTCGTTAGACCATCTTATGTTATTGGTGGAAGAGCAATGGAAATCGTATATGCTGACTATGAATTAAAAGAGTATATGGAAGAAGCAACAAGAATTTCCCCAAAACACCCAATACTAGTGGATAAGTTTTTAGAAGACGCCATTGAGGTAGATGTGGATATCCTATCCGATAAAGAAGATGTGTTCATCGGAGGAATAATGGAACACATAGAAGAAGCAGGAATACATTCTGGTGATTCTGCATGTGTTATACCCCCACAATCAATTCCAGAAGATATTTTAGACACTATCAGATCGTACTCACGCAAGTTAGCCATTGAACTTGAAGTTGTTGGACTTATGAATATCCAATATGCAGTTAAACTTGATGAAAGAAAAATTTATATAATCGAAGCCAATCCACGAGCAAGTAGAACGGTCCCATTTGTTAGTAAAGCCACTGGAATCCCACTTGCAAAAATCGCATCCAAGCTTATAGTCGGTAAAAAATTAAAGGACTTTGAATTAACAGACGAGATTAAAATCAATCATGTGGCTGTTAAAGAATCAGTTTTCCCATTTTTAAAATTTCCAGAAGCAGATGTCATATTGGGACCTGAAATGAAGTCCACTGGAGAAGCGATGGGAATTGATGAAAATTTTGGTTTAGCGTACTACAAGTCTCAACTTTCCGCCAACATGGATCTACCAAAAAAAGGCACGATATTTATAAGCGTTAAAAAACAAGATAAATTGAAAGTTCAAGAAATAGCTGAAAAAGCAGTTTCACTTGGATTTAAACTAAAAGCTACACAAGGTACCGCTAAATCTATAAGAAATAAGTCTGATGGTAAGATTGAAGTTGAAGAGTTAGGAAAAATAAACGATGAGTCACCAAATATCAGTGATGCCATACTAAACAAAGAAGTCGACCTAATTATTAACACCCCATCAGGAAAAATATCTGCTTCAAACAGCTATAAAATGAGACGTTTGGCTATTGAAATAGGTTTACCTTATGTAACAACCTTAGCTGGTGCTAAAGCAGCCCTTAATGCCATTGAAACAATTCAAAAATCGGATATTAATGTTAAGTCATTGAATGAATACAATCATCAAAACTTTAAAAGCAAGGATTGAAAAGGAGAATTCATTAAAAACGCCAGGACTGGGATTTGAACCCAGGCGAAGAGAATCTTCACAGGATCTCAAGTCCTGCGCCTTACCTGACTAGGCTATCCTGGCAAAAATTAGAAATAAATGTTTCACAGTTTTTTTTAATTTAAAATACAAGTTTTAGTTAATTTCATAATAATCATAATCTGTAAACATAGTGTCATGACGATTTGATTCTTTCTATTTAAGTATTGATTTTATATACTGATAATTTTTCATGAACATTGTATTCAAGAAAATCTATCTAAATAAATTCTATGATTTACCTGAAAATTCATTTTTAAAATCTTACTAAATTAAGTTGTCTTGACAATAGTCTGTATAAGCAAGTTCATATTTCTTTTTAAATCTTATATGATCATGAATTATTAAAAAATTAAAATATTTGATAAAACACGTATAATAACTAATTAAATTAATAAGCGTCTAAAAAATTAGCTTTTAAGTTCTATTTCAATACTCACGTTATCTGGAACGTTAACTTTCATAACTTGTCTCATAGCACGTTCATCTGCTCCGATTCCAACAAGTCTCTTATGAATCCTAAGTTCCCATTTTTCCCAAGTAGCTTTTCCTTCACCATCTGGTGATTTTCTTGTTGGAACAACCAATTTTTTAGTTGGAAGTGGAATTGGACCTGATAAATCCACTCCAGTTCTTTCAGCTATTTTCTTAAGTTGATCACAAATATAAGCCAATTTGTCTGGATCGGTTCCTGTTAGTTTAATTCTTGCTTGATGCATACTTTATCCTCTCAAAAAATATAAAAAAATTAATAAGATAAAAAAAATTGTTTGAATAGATCTGGTTAAACCATGAAATAAAACCTTAATTTAACCACCGAGTCAAATCTCAATAAGATAACATTTTTCTAAGGAGTTCAACCAACTAATCATTTAAAAATTTAATCATCCTATTTAGCTGGAATAATATTCATACACATACCTGCAGCTACGGTTTGACCACTGTCTCTTATGGCGAATCTACCCATATGAGGAATTTCACTATACTTTTCAATTACCATAGGTTTGGTTGGGCTAACTTTTACAATAGCTGCATCACCTGTTTTTAAGAAGTCAGGGTTCTCTTCTGCGACTTGACCTGTTCTTGGATCTAATTTTTTAGATAATTCCAAGAAAGTACACGCGACTTGAGCTGTGTGACAATGGAACACTGGAGTGTATCCAATGGTTATAACACCAGGATGGTTTAACACCTGAACCTGTGCATCAAATTCTTTAGCAACCGTTGGTGCATCATCTGTATGTCCTGCAACATCTCCTCTTCTAATATCGTTTTTACCTACTCCTCTAACATTGAATCCAATGTTATCACCAGGTTCAGCTTGGTCAAAGGTTTCATGGTGCATTTCAATTGTTTTTACTTCACCAGATGCTCCTGCAGGTTCAAATATTACATTTTCTCCCTTTTTCATTATGCCAGTTTCTACTCTTCCAACAGGCACAGTTCCTACACCAGTAATTGAGTAAACATCTTGAATAGGTACCCTTAATGGTAATGATGTTGGTTTCTCAGGAGCCTGTAATTCATTTAAAGCATCGACTAAAGTTGGTCCATTGTACCATGGTGTGTTACTACTACTTTCTGAAATGTTGTCTCCTTCAAATGCAGAAAGTGGGATTAAGGTAATGTCTTTGTAACCAACGGTTGCAATCAAAGCAGTGATTTCATCCTTTAACTCATTGAATTTCTTTTCATCGTAGTTAATAAGATCCATCTTGTTAATACCTATGATAAGTTGGTTGATACCTAAGGTTCTGGATAAGAAAACATGTTCTTTAGTTTGAGGCATTACACCATCGTCTGCAGCCACTACAAGAACTGCTGCATCTGCTTGGGATGCTCCAGTGATCATATTTTTAACAAAATCCCTGTGTCCTGGACAGTCCACAATCGTGAATTCATATTTTGGAGTCTCGAATTTTGCATGGGCCAAGTCAATTGTAACTCCCCTCTCTCTTTCTTCACTGAGTTTGTCCATGACAAATCTAAATTTGTTTTCTCCTTCATCTAATTGCTGTTCAGCGATTGCTCCAGATTTCAATAATAAATGTCCTACAAGTGTAGATTTTCCATGATCAACGTGTCCAATAAATGCTAAATTAATATGTTCTTTTTCTTTTGCCATAATAAAAACCTCCTAATTATTTAGAGTAATATTCAAATTTTATTTATTCTAACAAAACTCATAATAAAATATAAAACAAACACATGTGAGTCAATAAAGTTATAAATAAAAAATTGAATGTAAAATCATCTTCAACGTAAGTAAATCAAAATGATTTGAGTATTTTAAGATTCTATTTAAAACATAATATATTATAAAATTTCAAAGTTAAACAGTTAAAATCTATTTAATTTTTTAAGTTGAGTATTTAACTTGATTTTAATATATTTTTTTTGATATAAATATTTACCTATTAATTAAGAACAAATTTTAATTTATTGTCCTATGTAATGGTCTGCTCCGTAAGGTTCTGGGGTCAAACCTTTTCTTTGTCTAACTTCTTTAATAATTTGTCTTTGAAGTTCATTTGGTAACCTTTCAAATCCTGCGTTTTCAGTAGACCATAAACATCTACCTTCTGTTGCAGATCTAATATCTCCTGCAAACCCAAACATTTCAGCAACAGGAGCTTTAGACTCAATATTTGCCATGTCACCTTCTTGATCCATGTCAACTATTTGACCTCTTCTATTTTGAATTTCTCGTGTAGCATTACCCATGTAATCTTGAGGAGTGTTAATAAAGACTTTTTGAATTGGTTCAAGTAAAATAGGCTGTGCTAACATTATTGAACCAAAAATAGCTTTTCTTATAGATGGTAAAACCTGAGCAGGTCCTCTATGAATTGCATCTTCGTGGAGTTTTGCATCTACAAGCTTGAATTTTAATCCCACAGTTATTTCATTAGCTATTGGACCAGCATCCAAAGCTGACTCAAAACCTTCAACTAAAAGCTCTCTAACTTCATCTAAATATTGAATACCTCGAGTCATGTTAAGGAATATACTCTTGTTATGTACATCCCAAACCCTTCTTGCCTCCTCTTTATCCAGACCATTATCAATGAATATTGGAGCAGATTCTTTACCCTTAACTCTGCCTTCTTTAATTTTACCTTCATTAATGGCATCGTAGATAGATTGATCCAATGGCTCAACTTCAATGTAGAATCTATTATGTTTATTTGGTGATTTTCCTTCAACAGGTCCTGCTTTTCCTGAAACAGTTTCTCTGTAAACAACAATAGGTTCAGAAGTCTCGATTGCAACACCTTTTTCATTGATTCTGTAGGTAATAATCTCTAAATGAAGCTCACCCATACCTGAAATTAAATGTTGACCAGTTTCTTCATTGATATCCACTCTAATAGTGGGATCCTCTTTGGATACTTGTCTTAAAACTTCTATTAATTTAGGAAGGTCCTTTGTATTTTTCGCTTCAACGGCCACCGTAACCACTGGCTCTGATATATGTTCAATACCTTCAAATTCTTTAATTCTTTTTCCATCATCACATATGGTTTCACCAGCAACTGCACCCTTAGCACCAGTTATCGCTACAATATTTCCTGCAGGAACTCTATCCGTGTTAACCCTTTCAGCACCAAAAAATACACCTACCTGTTGAGTTCTTGTTTTTATGTGGGAACCTACAAGATAGACTTCCATACCCTTCTCAATTGTTCCCCCATAAACTCTTCCAGTTGCAATTTCACCAGCATGTTTATCAATACTAACATTCGTTACCATAACAGCCAATGAACTCTTTGAATCTGTATTAATCATTCCTTGTCCTTCTTCACTCTCAATATCTCCTTCCCAAATAGTTGGAACCCTATATTTTTGTGATTCCAAAGGACTTGGTAAGTGCTTAACAACCATCCCTAACAGTACTTCAGTAATTGGAACTTTTTTAGCTAAATCTTTCTGTTTGTCCTCGTTACAAAAATCTATAATATCTTTAAAATTGATTCCTGATTTCTGCATAATTGGAATATTAATCGCCCAGTTATGATATGCTGAACCAAATGCAACACTACCATCACCAACATCAACCTTCCATTTATCCTTCTTATCCTCAGGAGCCATTCCCCTAATAAGCTTGTTGGCTTCAGCTATTATCTTAACAAATCTGTTTTGAAGTTCATCTGGCTGTAATTTCAATTCATTAATTAATCTATCAACTTTGTTAATAAACAATACTGGTCTAACATTCTCCTTTAATGCTTGTCTGAATACAGTCTCTGTTTGGGGCATGATCCCCTCAACAGCACATACAACAACAACTGCTCCATCAACAGCTCTCATTGCACGAGTCACATCTCCCCCAAAATCAACATGTCCTGGAGTATCAATTAGATTAATTAAATAATTATCGCCCTCGTACTTGTGAACCATGGAAACACTTGCAGCATCAATGGTAATTCCTCTTGCTGATTCTTGTTCATCAAAATCAAGACTTCTTGCATCACCAGCTAAATCTTCAGAAATCATACCTGCTCCTGCTAAAAGATTATCAGATAACGTGGTTTTTCCATGATCAATGTGTGCAACGATACCTATGTTTCTTATGAAAACTGGTTCATACATTAACTCCTTTATTTTTGCAATCATTTTGTCTCGTCTACTCAAAATATCACCTTATTTGAATAAAGAATTATCAATAAAATTATAAGTTTGTTTCTTAATATATAAAAACAGATGAAAAAAAGAATTATATTAATGTGCTGCTCTTGCAACTCTTTCTTTTTCTTCTTTCTTCTGAATTGCAAAGCTTCGAGTATCATGTTCAGAAGCAAAAATTATTTCATTTGTTAAACACTCTGCAGCGGATTTTTTATTCTTAAAAGAGGACTGTAAAGCTCCTTTAGTTAAAAATCCTAAAGATAAATCAACTCTTCTTTGAGGTGAAATATCAACAGCTACCTGATAACCGATACCACCATATCTAATTCTCGTAGTCTCTTCTCGTGGAGAAGTATTTTCAATTGCCTTTACTAAAATTTGAATAGGGTTTTGTTTAGTTTTTTTACTAATCTCTTCTAAAGATCCTTTAACAATGTTGTAAGCCTTATTTTTTTTACCAGAGTTTCTTTCGGTTCTCATTATTTTGTTCATTAATCTCTCTATAATGGATACCTTTGATTTGGCAAATTGTCTTTTAACATGTCTACCCAATGTATGAGGAACCAAAACTTCATCCAAACAAATATATTTGATTAAACCTAAATCGTCGACTTTAACTTCTTTTAAATCCCATTTATCAAAAACTTGAGTCATTAAACTACCTCACAGGTTTCTCTATTCTGCCACTGACCATTTCAGATAAAGCAACATTGTTCACCTTACTGACCTTCCACCTGACACCAGGAATATCTCCCATAGATCTTCCTGAAGGCCCACCTATTCCTTCAATCATGACTTCATCGTGTTCATCAATAAAACCAATAGCTTTATCTCCTGGAACAAATGCGGTTAATTGTTTTCCATTTTTAATTAGTTGTACACGAACACATTTTCTTATAGCGGAGTTAGGTTGTTTAGCTTCAATTCCTACTTTTTCAATTACAATTCCTCTTGCTTGAGGTGCTCCTTCAAGAGGATCAGCTTTAACATCTAATCTTAAAGCTTTTCTTTTATATTCAACATCTTTCCATTTGAAATTTTGTCTATTTTTTTTAAGTTTTTTTGCAGCAAAAAGTCCTGGCATAAATATTATCTCCTTAAGTGGATAAACCAATTAAAAGTTTTGAATGCTTATTAAAAGTTTATACGTTAAATGTTCATTATTTTTATTAGAATTATTCTTATTAAAGATTAATCATTTTTATTAAATATTCATATCTTAAAAATTTATTAGAATTATTCTTATTAAAGATTAATCATTTTTATTAAATATTCATATCTTAAAAATTATATCATAACCAATTATGATAAAATTACCTTAAATCAATGAAAAAATCAATTAAAGATTAATTACAGATATTTAATCTACATAGCACACACAAAAGATAGAATTAAAAAATAAGACAAACAAAGTCCCAATCATCTATTAAGAATTTTTATAGTACAATACAATTTTATAGTATATGATTTTTGGATCTATAACCTCGGATCAACCATATAATTTCGGATCAACCATTTAAATTAAAAATCGGATCAACCATTTAAATTAAAAAAATCATCTTTAAAATGAATAATTTTTTATTTTATTACTACACTAAGATTATATAATCCATATCCATTTTATTATATTTCATAATAATATCATTATAACATTAATTATTTATAAATATTTCTAAATTTAATAATTTATCTTAATAATTTATCGAATTTTTAAAAATCAAATTCATTTAATAAAACTTGAATTAATAAATTTGTAGGTTCAATAATTTTAATTTATAATAAAGATACCATATGCAAATAGCTACCATATGCAAATAGCAAGAAATACAATGACAATGGATATGAATAAATAATAAATGGGTAGAATAATAAGATGAACAGAGTATTAAACACTATTAAAATATTCTTATTCAACTTATTCAATGTATTTGGCCAATTATTTCACAATACCAGATATTACTTAATTTACCTAAATTTGGTCTTATCTAATTGGCTTGTTTACTTTGTCTATTCTATCATAGCTATTTTATCACAATATTACCAATGTTATGTTGCCTTTTAGCCAATAATTTAGCTCTCTCAATATTTTGACCATTTTTACCAATAGCCAAACCTTTATTTTGACCTTCAGTAGTAACATTAGCTATCTTTTCTTCATCTTCTTTTTGGATTATTTTAATGGTTTTAAGCTGAGATGGGGCCAATAAATTTCTTAAAAATTCTATTGGATCTTCCGAGTGTTCAACAATTTCAACACCCTTATCAACAGCTTTCTGAACTTTTGTAACTGTAGCCCCTTTTTTACCAATAGCTAAACCCATATCACCATTTTTCACGACAAATGTTACTTTGCCATTTTCCTCATCGATTATACAGTCTTTAACCATAGCACCAGTCATGTTTTCAAATAGTGCTATGTATCTTATCTCGTTTCCATTAAATTTAATCGACACATTAATCTACCCCATAGTATCTAAAATGGTAGAATCTCCTGGATCGTTAATAATTAAAGTAGCAACAGTGAAAGGTTTTCCACATACAGATCCTAAATCCACACTCGTTCCTTCATAAACATGCATAGGAATTTCTGAAAGTTTAGAATAGTACTCTACGTCTTCAATTATTTCTTTAGGAGAATTGACCGCTACAACGACAAGTTTACCATTTCCTAACTTCAACGATTGAATCGACTTTTCAGAACCTAACGTAACATCACCTGTATCAACCGCTACTCTAATTCCTCTACCTATATCCATCATCTGCCTCCTCATATCTATTTATTATTTTTTCATCATTATACTAACTGAACCTGTACCAAGGGGTATTGGCTGTCCGATGATGATATTTTCAATAATGCCAGTTAGTTTATCAACTTCTCCTCTTATACTTGCATTAAGAAGATGTTTTCCAGTTTCTTCAAAAGCTGCACGAGCTAAAACACTGGATTTAGTACCACTAATACCATGTCTACCAATGGATTTTACCGTTCCATCGGCAGTCATCATATCGGCCACCAACATGATATGTCTAATATCAACACTAAGACCTTGTTCTTCAAGAGTATTAAGAGCTTCTTTTATTATTGCATTACGAGCCGCTTCAATACCTAAAACAGTATAAATTTCATGAATATGATTTGTAGTGGTTCTAACTTGATCTATACCTTCCATTTTAAGAACAGATTTAAGATTTGAACCTTCAGTATGAAGAACCCATTCTTCATCCTTTCTTATTATAACTCTAATAACATCTTTAACACCACTAATTTGCAAATCTCTAATTTTATCAGCCAATAGACGAATATCTCTAATTTGTATACCACTTTTATTTCTTTTATCCAATTTTGGTGCAATGGTTATTTTAGTGTTATCAATATCTATTGTATGCTTTTTAAACGATTTTTCTATATCCAATATAATGTCATCAAACTCAAGATGTTTTTCTTTAACCTTCTCAGGACCAATAACTATCTCAACATTCATCTGCCCATAATCAACATGAAAATCATCTAAAACATCATTTATTGTGATTTTAGCAATTGTACTTGCTGTTTTTTTAACAAACTCATCATCAAATCTATGATCTTCATCGAAGTATATCGCCATGGTCGGTGTCGATATGGTCTTTCTTGCATCCACGATTTCTATTAATCTTGGTAACCCCAATGTAACATTAAGTTCAACCACTCCAGCATAGTGAAAAGTATTCATTGTCATTTGAGTTCCTGGCTCTCCTACAGATTGAGCAGCGACTGTCCCTATTGCCTCTCCAGATTCGACTTTTGAACGTTCATATGCTTTTTTAACTTTAGTAATGAGAGTTTCTAATTCTTTATCTGTTAGTTCTCTTCTAACATACGCCTCTGCAATATCATCTATATAACTTTCTGGGAAATTCGTTTCCTTTTTCTTAGCTATTTTAATAACTTTGTTCATTATCTTTTGATCAATATCTCCCACAATATCACCTTTTAATAGCCATTATTTAACTCTCATCTCATCTATTATTTTATCTAATTTCGCCACCTTACCATAGTCACTTTTAGCTGGATCAACACCATCTTCACCGAATATAGTTTGGATTATTAACCCTTTGTTATCTGTAACCATTCCATTATCTTTTACACTAATATCTTGAAGAGCATTAACAAGACGTCTTTGCATATAACCACTTTGAGCCGTACGAATAGCTGTATCAACCAATCCCTCTCTTCCACCCATGGCATGGAAGTAGAATTCAATTGGATTTAAGCCTTCTTTGTAACTGGAATGTACAAATCCGCGTGCTTTAGCACCTAACTCATTTTTTCTAAAGTGAGGTAATGTTCTTTCAATATATCCTCTATCGATTCTACCACCACGAACAGATTGTTGCCCTACACATGCACTAATTTGAGTAAGATTAAGCATAGATGCTCTTGCACCAGTAGTTGCCATTATTACAGAGTGATTATCCATTCCAAAGTAATATTCAGCTATTTCACCAGACTTATCCCTCGCTTCACCAAGAACCTGCATGATTTTCATTTCTAAAGTTTCCTCTAAGCTTCTACCAGGCAGTGCCTCTAATTCATTGTTTTCATAGGCCTCTACAAGTTGGTCAACCTTTTCTTCAGCGTTAGCCAAATGAGATTGAATTCTCTCTTTTGCTTCTTCTGGAATGTCTTCATCGTGAGTGCTTGTAGTTATCCCCACTTTCATGATACCTGAAATAGCTAAACTTGTTGATTCATCCAAAAATTGTCTTGCTCTATCAGAACCATATTTTTTCATGATTTTATCCAATATTTTACCTGAAAATGAACCATATGCCTTTTCATCTATTGCCCCAGTAACTATTTCCCCGTCTTCGATAACAACATACGCATCGTAGTTGCATTCTTTACCAAGACACGTATCACATTTTTTACAAATTTCGGCCTTATATTGCATATTAAGTTTATCAGGTAAAAGTAAGCTAAACAATTCCTTACCTGTCCAATCTCTATTTTTTCTTTTTGGTATCGCCATTTTAGCCTTTCTTATAATTTGAAATGCTTGTTCTTCCGTGAACGTTGACCCTTTCCTCGTTAAAAGATATGCACCAGAGATATGATCGTGAATGGCACCGATAATTGGTCCACCAAAACGAGGAGAAAGGATATGTTCTTGAACCCTCATTAATGATTTTGCCTCTGCACGAGATTCATCGGTTTGAAAAACATGCATGTTCATCTCATCTCCATCAAAATCTGCATTGTATGGCGGACAGACACACAAATTCAATCTAAATGTTTTATACGGCAGAATTCTAACTTCATGTGCCATCATTGACATTCTGTGAAGTGAAGGTTGACGATTAAACAATACAATATCCCCATTTTTAAGATGTCTCTCCACTATATATCCTGGTTCTAATTTTTCTAAAATAGCCTCCTTTGTTTCATCATAGACCCTTATTTTTCTCTCATCAAGCCGTATTACGTAGTTGGCTCCTGGGTGAACATCTGCCCCATTTTCAATATATCTTTTCATTTCATCAATGTTCCATTCATTCACATGGACAGGTACTGTAACTTCCTTAGCAATTGTTTCAGGAACACCAACTTCATTTATACTAATGTTAGGGTCAGGAGATATGACAGTACGTGCCGAGAAATTAACTCTTTTACCAGATAGATTATTCCTGAAACGTCCTTCTTTACCTTTAAGTCTTTGTGTTAATGTTTTTAAAGGTCTCTTGGATCTATGTCTTGCAGGAGGAACACCTGATGCTTCATTATCAAAGTAAGTTGTCACATGGTACTGTAAAAGTTCCCAAAGATCCTCTACAATAAGTTGTGGAGCACCAGCTTCCATATTTTCAATTAATCTTTGATTAATCCTCAAAATATCTACAAGCTTGTGTGTCAAATCATCCTCGGACCTTTCTCCAGTTTCTAAAGTAATTGAAGGTCTTACAGTAACTGGAGGAACAGGAAGAACAGTTAAAACCATCCATTCAGGACGTGCAACTTCAGGATTAACTCCCAAAAGTAAAGAGTCTTCATCACCGATTTTTTCAAGTCTTTCTCTTATTTCACTCGGAGTTAATTTGTAACCTCCCTCCATGATAGAAACAGGTTTATCTATTTTAATCTCTTCCTGTTCCTCATCACAGTGTGGACATCTATCTACTCCCTTTGCTTCTTTATATATTTCCTTTATAATTTTAGTTAAACTTTCATCATTTTTCATGAGTTCATTAATTTTAGTGGTGTAAATTTCTATTTCATTCTCAGTTAAAAGAACACGAGCACATTTGCTACATGAAGATTGTAAGATTTTGTATATTGTATCACCAAAACCTACATGAACAACAGGTCTTGATAATTCTATGCTTCCAAAATGTCCTTGGCAATCTCCTCCTTTAGAACCACAAGTTTTACATTTTAAACTTGGGTCAATTACACCTAAATGTGGATCCATCAAACCCCTCTCTATAGGATAACCATCTTCATCATAGGTATCTGGAGTCTCAATTTTTCTTACAGACATTTCTCTTATATTCTCTGGAGACATTAACCCAAAGGTTATTTGAGAAATTTGTTTTAATACTGGTCTCAATTTATTCTCTCCTTATAATAAATACTCATTTCTTTTTAGTCCTTGTTTTCAAAATATTTAAGCTTTATCTTCAAGTATAAGTTTAGGAAATATGCATAAACTTTTCAATTCATCTAATAATAGTTTAAAAGCATAAGAAATTTCAACTGGGAATGAATCCACCTCACCACATATTGGACAATAAATTTTATTCCTGATTTTATCATGTACCGAAAGCATACCACATTCACTACATACAATAGCTTCATATTTGTCTGATTCATCTAAAAGTCTTTCTTTTAAAGCTAAAGCAGCACCATGAGCAATTAAACAATCTCTTTCCATTTCTCCAAATCTTAAACCGCCTTCACGAGCTCTTCCTTCAGTTGGTTGTTTTGTAAGAACTTGAACAGGTCCACGTGAACGAGCATACATTTTATCAGTTGTCATGTGGTGTAATTTTTGATAGTACGCTACACCTATAAATATTTCTGCTTCTATTCGCTCTCCAGTCATCCCATTGTAAAGTGATTCACATCCAGTCGATTCAAATCCATTATCAGTAAGGGATTTTTTAATCTCTGTCTCCATGTTTGGATTGAATGGAGTACCATCAACTCTTTCTCCTTTTATACAGCCTGCTTTACCAGCTACCATTTCTAATACTTGACCAACAGACATTCTTGAAGGAATAGCATGTGGATTAACTATTAAATCTGGAACAACACCATTTTCAGTGAATGGAACATCCTCCTGAGATAGGATAAGACCCACAACACCCTTTTGCCCATGCCTTGATGCAAATTTATCTCCAAATTCTGGTTGACGTGTATCTCTAACTCTTACCTTAGTCAATTTACTTCCTTCAACTGTTTCTATTAGAAGTACCCCATCTACAATACCTTTTTCTCCATTTCTAACCGTAACAGAGGTTTCTCTCCTTTTTTCATTGGCAGAACCAAATTCATCAATTTCCTCTAAAAAGCGAGGTGGAGAAGTTTTTCCTATTAAAACATCACCAGATTCAACATAAGATTCAGGATTAACTATGCCATCTTCATCTAAGTGTTTATACGCTTTTTCAGACTTATATCCCCTCACACCTTTTCCAGGTATTTCAAACTTATCCTCTTGACCTCCAGGATATTTTCTTTCAAATATTTCATAAGATCGGAAAAATGAAGATCTTGCAAGACCTCTTTCTAAAGATGATTTATTTAGGATTAAAGCGTCCTCCATATTGTAACCCTCAAATGACATAACGGCTACTACAAAGTTCTGACCAGATGGACGCTTATCATAATCAGTAACATCAATAATTCTTGTTTTAACCATTGGAGTCTGTGGTTGATGTAATAAATGAGCTCTTGTATCAGTACGATGCATATAATTAGAAACATATAACCCTAATGCTTGTTTTGTCATTCCTGCTTCCATAGTATTTCTTGGTGAAGAATTATGATTGGAAAATGGGATAATTCCAGCACAAATGCCTAACATGGTTGAAGGATCAATTTCTAAATGAGTATGACCTTCATTAAGGTCATGAAATCCCATTGCTATATAAGAATTTTCTTCTTCTTCAGCATCTAAATATTCGATGATACCTTTTCCTATCAAATCATCCCATTTAAGTTTTTTTTCCATTATACTCTGAATATGATCCTCTTCAAGTAAAGGAACACCATTTTTGACAATTATTAAAGGTCTTCTTGCTCTTCCAGGATCGCTGAAGATATATATCTCCGATGTTTTATCGTAGTAGGTAATGTTCATTTCTTCAGAAATTCCGCCTGAACGTCGTTTTTCTCTCATTTCTGTGACAAATTCTTCTGGATTTTCACATGTACCTATGAGCTCTCCATTTATGTAAATTTTAGTGTTACTCACAAATTTTCCTCCAGTTAGAGTATTAATTTAATTTGTTTTAATAAAAATTCTAATAATTTTAAAAGTTATTAATAATTTTAAAGGTTAGAAAATTCTTTAATTTTTTATATTTTTAAAAGGTTAACATTCAGTATCAACATAAAAAAAATCTTAATCAAACCTTAACACTCGAAATCAGAAGAATTTAGAGATCATTAAAACCCCATTAAAATTTTGCATTTAAGAGTCATTAATAGACCATCTTCATGATATCGTCTTGATAATTAAATGAGATCTATTTCAGGACCCTGTTCAATAACGTTCATCTCTTTGATAACACTTATTATCTCATTAGCATCTGAACCTTCAGATATTTTACACATAAGTGCTAAGTTCTTTACTAAACCACAATTAGGTCCTTCAGGAGTTTCATTTGGACAAACTTTACCAAATTGAGTTGGGTGCAAATCTCTTGCTTCAAAATGAGGTTGAGTTCTACTTAAAGGAGAGACCACCCTTCTAAGATGTGATAATGTACCCATATAACTTGTTCTATCAAGAAGCTGACTTACACCTGCTCGTCCACCCACCCAGTTACCAGTTGCTATTGCATGTTTGATGGTATCGGTTAAAACATCAGCCCTTGTAGCCTGTTTTATAGAAAGTTCTTTTCCACGATAAGTACTTCTATCAAGTTGATAAGATATATCTCGTGTTAAGTTAGCAAATGCAACTCTAAACAGGTCTTCCATCAAGTCACCAGAAACACGAAGTCTTTTGTTAGTATAGTGATCCTTATCATGAGGTTCTCTTTCTTCAAAAATAACCTGTAAAAGCATTTCAGCCATTTCAGCTAAATATATAGCCTTCTTCTCCCTTTTATCACTTTCAATACCAATATGTGGAAGTAAGTATCTATCAATAACATTTTCAGCATGTTTAATACGATATTCTTCAGCCATACCCTTAGCAACACGATTTCCAATAAATTTAACGGCCGCCTTTTGAAGATATTCCTCCCTTTCTTCTTCAGTCAAATTTTCCATATCCTTAGAACTCAATTTTAATCCAACATCAGAAACTTGGATATCATCCGCAATTACCATTTGATAATCAAATTCATCAGAAATTGTTGTTATAATCTGTTGATCAGTAGAAAGCCCTAAAGCTCTAAGCAAGATTACTAATGGAACTTCACCTGGAACGTAAGGAAAAGAAATTCTTAAAAAAACACCACTTTTACGAGGTTTTTTATATTCTAAAGCTATTTTTGCTCTAAAACCACTTTTAATAGAAGTTACTACTGATTTAGCTCTTCTATCACTTGGATCACCAATTCGCTCTAAAATAACCTTATTAGGTGCAATTTCTTCCATGGTTACAACCGCACGTTCTGATCCGTTAACTATAAAGTAACCTCCTGGATCTAATGGGTCCTCACCAGCTCTTATTAGTTGTTCCTCATTTAATCCTTTTAAATGGCAATAATCGGATTTTAACATTAAGGGTAATTCACCAATAGAAATTAATTCAAAATCATTTTCTTCTTCTTTATTATCTAAAGCCATTTCTAAATATAAATGAGTCGAATAAGTTAAATTTCTTAATCTAACATCTTTAGGGCACACTGAACTTTTTGAACCATCCGCTTCCTTAGTAAAAGGTTTTTCAATCTTAAGATCTCCAGTTCTGACTTTGTAATCTCCTTGTTCTAAAGAAATAGGTTCTGTAATATCTATAATATTCTGTATTCTGTTGTTTATAAAATCATTATACGATTCTATATGGTGATCTACCAAGTTGTATTTATCAAAAAATGTATCTACTAAGCTCCATGTGTCTCTCATGGGGATCCTCCGAATAATAATGTTACATAAAATGAACAATGCAACATAACAATAAATAAAATATTATCGAATATAATTCATTCATATCAAAACTAAAGTTAATATCTAAGTAACAGTCATTCATAAGTTTATAGTTACTATAGGTCTATGTAAGATAATCTAGTGTAACATCCAAATAAACTACGATTCTACAAGCCTATAAGTAATAAATGTACCAGCAGTATCACTTTTTCGTTTAATTTGCAGTACATCACCTTCTTTAGCATCAATAGCATTGACAACAGGATCAGTGATTTTAATCTTAGGTAATTGGTTCTGATTACAATCTAAATCTTTAAAAACCCTTTTTTTATCAGATTCAGACAGTATATTATGTTCTGGGACAAGCTCATGCTTCAAAATATCTTTTTTCAAATTATTCCTCCACCAAGAAATCTAAATATAAAAATTAGAACGGGCCCGACGGGAATTGAACCCGCGGCCACTTGGTTAAAAGCCAAGCGCTCTGCCAGACTGAGCTACGGGCCCTAAACAAAATATCTAGCATTTATTGCAATTATCATTACTATCGCAATCATTATAATTATGTCAAAATATTATAAACACATTACAACCATTTTCTATAAAAGAACATCACATGTAAAAAAAAATAGTTATGGTAATTAATTTTTGGCTGTCATAGTATTTATACTTAACTATTTGAAGAAGTCTTTATATGATATTCATTTTTTTTATGAAAGCTCCAACTCTTGGTGAAAAGAATCCAAATATCATAATTCGTTCAAATTATATGATTAAGAATTACCCAAAATAAAAAAAATCCAATCATATAAAAGCGCCCTGGCCGGGATTTGAACCCGAGTCGCGGGCTCGACAGGCCCACATGATAGCCCCTACACCACCAGGGCAGTAATACACATTAAACAAATTCAACCTAAAATTTATTTTAAAAATTAGCCATTTGTTAACAAATTTCAATCAAATTAAAATACGTTAAACTAGTGAAAGAATTTATTCCACATATACTAATTTTATTAAAGCTCATTTATAAACTTTTCTAATTTTACCATAAATAATCGTGTCATAGTATAAAACAGATCAAAGTATTAAAAAAGTAAAAATATTAAAAAAGTGTGAATCCCGCCTGCCGGACTTGAACCAGCAACATTTGGATCTACAGTCCAACGCTCTGCCAAATTGAGCTAAGGCGGGAAATGGGACCACCCGGATTTGAACCGGAGTCTCAGGCTCCCAAAGCCCAAAGGATCGACCAAGCTACCCTATGGTCCCAATCATCATGACAGTAGTACGAACTACATCTTATTATGATCATTTGAATAAACCAGCATACATTATAGATGATTATAAAACCATTCTAAATTATAAACTTCTTATCCACAGTAACATATTCCATTCATAATTATATAGTTTTACTAATATATAAACGTTGATTTTATTCATAATAATTATATCATCGTTATCAACGACAACCCTATCCATAAATGACGGCCAATAAAATTCACTTACAAAAAAACAGATCATTTTAAATAAGGATAGACAGCCTTGAAGCAATATATTAAAATTTTATAAAGCCTCGAGTGGGAATTGAACCCACGACCACGGGATTACGAGTCTCGCGCTCCACCAGACTGAGCTACCGAGGCATTAATCTCTGCAACGGCTCTCAAAACCTTAAAAATCAGTTGAAATACTCAATAATCCTATAGGTACTATTTAAAACATGTACTCTTTTTATAGTGTCGTTATAAACCAAAATGATAACAATATATTATGATAATTAAATAATACTCCCCATTACAACATCAGTTATAACAGTTGCCATAAAACAGGATATACAATCTCTAAAAAAGTTTTATAAAGCCCCGGACGGGAATTGAACCCGCGACCACGGGATTACAAGTCTCGCGCTCCACCAGACTGAGCTACCGAGGCATAAATAATCTTTTTAATCTTTTTTTACAACATTTTCATACTTTTTATTTTACCATTTAAATAGTTTACTATATATTATAAAAATCAATTTTTAAAACAACAAGACCAAAGAAAAAACATGATCTTTTCTAGTTGAACAATTTCAATAATGAAAATCAGAGATTTTCTAACTTAAAACAAGTTTTAAGTAAAGAAAAAACGAAGAATAAATTCCTCTAAATTCATTTCATGAATAACGGAGAGTAAAACTCTCATAAATTACTATGGTAACAAACGAGAAATAAATTTAAAAAAGGCACTATTCTAATTTTAAACCATTTTCAATGGATAAATTTCTTAACCATCCAATATCACTTTTGTATAACATACGAATATCAGTAATATCATACCTAATCATTGCTAATCTTTCTATTCCAAGACCAAAGGCTATAACTGGAACATTAACATTTAATGGTTCTAAAACTTCAGGTCTAAACATTCCAGAACCACCAAGTTCGATCCAACTTCCCTTTTCTTCCAAATAAATTTCACATTCAGTGGAAAGATATGTGTATGGGAAATAAGCAGGTCTAAACCTAACTTTAAATCCTAATTTCTTGTAAAACTCTTTTAAAATTCCAAGTAAAGATTGATAATTTATTCCTTCTCCAGCAACTATACCATCCACTTGATGAAACTCTGGTAAATGTTTATATGTGATAGTTTCTCTCCTAAAAACTCTGCCAACAGAAAACATTTTCAAAGGAGGTTCATTTTCATATAAATACCGTGTAGATATTCCTGTTGAATGTGTTCTAAGTAATGATTGTTTTGAAACATTGACATCCCACCTGTAACTCCAAGCATCAGAACCCGTTCCTCCACCATTTTCATGAACATCAGCCACTTTCTCAACTAAATTCTCATCTGGTAGATCCGTTTTAGGAGGATTTTTAACATAAAAAGTATCCTGCATCTCACGAGCAGCATGATCCTGTGGTTGAAAAAGAGAATCAAAATTCCAAAAAGCAGAATCTACAATAGGGCCCTTTGATTCACTGAAACCCAAATTAAGAAAAATTTCCCTAATTTCCTCAATTATTCTTCTTAAAGGATGAACCTTCCCTGGAAAATAGTTAGAAAACTCGGCATTAATATCATAAGGGCGGTAAAATAACTCCTTCCATCTCCCATTCTTAAGGTCTTGATGAGTAAGTTGTGTTGCTTCTTCCTTAATAGTAAAACCATGCTTTAGAATTTCCAGTCCTTTACTGAGAACTTTGAAGCTGTGAATCCTATTGGTTTTAATCTTAATTAAATTTTTTCTATTTTTCAGAAGCTTTAATCCTTGAAGTAAATCACCATCCAAAGAAGAAATAGTCACCTCATTATTTTTCAAAAGGACGTCCAACAATTTTTCATCTTCACCTTTTTCATCAACAGATTTTAATCCAAAATCACTAATATGTATGCTTCCTTTTTCAAGTTTAGCCCATTTTTTACGGATTAACCATCCAACAGCTATTTTAACTTCACCATCCTCTACAACATTGGATAGATCCTTCATAGCCATTTCATTCTTATCTTTTAAAACATTTAAAATCTTTCTCTCAGGTAGATATGATTCAGCATATTTTAAGCCACCAGTTAATTGAACGACATCATCCGTGACAATATCGACTTCAACAATATCTTTAGAAGCAAGTGAACCAGCAGCACTCATCACTGACTTAATGTTCATGTTAATTTCTTTTGATATCTTATCAGGACATTTATTTTCATTCTCTCCCAAGGCTTTTAAAAGTTTTTTTTCATGAACAGTCAACTCACTAAGAACTTTTTCAATATCTTCACTCATTCAAACACCAACAAATAATTTAAGAACTTTAATGTTTTTTAAAATAATTCTTACTTAATATTCTTCATCCATTCAATCACTTTTTTAAAATAAAAATTATTATTAACTTAATTATTTCTTATAAAAATTATCTAAATTAAATTTAAATAAATTATATTGGATATTGATATTTTATAAATTGATAAACTTTTCAAAGATGACTATAATTGTTTTATTTATTGTTTAGGTTTTGAAGCTTTGAAACTGGTAACTTTGTAACTTCACTAACCAAATTTAAATCTATCCCTTTTTTTAACAATTTAATAGCTATTTCTATTGATTTCTCTTTTTCAACCTTTATTTTACCTTCTTTTATACCTTCTATCTTACCCTTTTTTATACCTTCCATCTTACCTTCTTCTTTGCTGTGATTTAGTTCTCCTTCTAATTCCATTTTTGCTAGTTGTCTCATTTGGTAGTCATGAAAAACTTCTTCATCTGCAAGCAACTCATTGAATTTCTTATCTGCCAATTTAATATCCTCATCCATTTCAATCACTTTTTTTAATATTTTATCAGTACTTCTAATATCAAAAAAGATCAACCATCTGTGTAATGGGTTATTCAAATCTTTTTTAATCTTTCTAAATGATAGAACATTTAAATTATATATCGTTAGATATTGAATATAGACCACCATTTATATTTCCTACAATATTAAACTTTTGTTTATAAACGTCATCATCACAAAATTTATAATCTAAGACGTTGATTAGAACATGTGGTTTTAATTCATCTAACTTACCCTCTTTAGCTGAATTCGAAAACTCTCTCGCTAAGTAAAGTAAACTTCTTTTTTTAAAGTATTATTGGTCTCTTCTTTGAATTTCAACTATAAAACGCCTACCGTCATCAGCTATTGACCTTAAATCTAAGATACATTTCTTTTTGCCTTTAATTTCACCTGCGATCATCTTATTTGCAATAATATCAATAGAATCAATCAAATCAGAACATTTAAAAACAGGAACGCCGTTTTTTAACTTTCTCCTATTCTTCGATAGAAAAATTTGATTAAAACCCTTATTAGAATTACTTAAATCATCATTTTCTAAGATTACTGCATTTATAAATGACTTCAATTGATTCTCCATACCTTTACTTGCCATGTATTGAGAAAACAGATAATCATCCAATGGATCAAAAAATCTCATAAGAAATAAA
The DNA here is from genome assembly GCA_031282205.1 of Candidatus Methanovirga aequatorialis. GTDB lineage: Archaea > Methanobacteriota > Methanobacteria > Methanobacteriales > Methanobacteriaceae > Methanovirga > Methanovirga aequatorialis. The sequence goes on from JAITEE010000169.1 coordinate 24,705, forward strand.
CTCCCCAAATTTATAAAATTTTAATAGCCAAATATAGCAATAGGAGTCTTTAATCGTCCTCCATTAATAAAGAGTACTTACAAAAAAAATTAATTTCTACTACAGGATGAAGAAAATGCATTGAGGATTAAGTAAAATATATAAATAATGAAAAGACTGTGAATATCTTAAGCGTGCTATATTTTACCAATCGTTTTATAACGATAAAAAAGAATATAATTCAAAAAATAGTTAAAATTGAATTAAGGGAATAAAAGGATTTTTAGAGCTGTTAAGATAAAAAAAAACTAAAAAATCGTTCAAATTCAAGAGGATATATTGAATTCATATTTAGATAAAAAAAATATTTTTATTGATTTCAATATATCTGCAAGTGTAAATATCCAATTGATTATCAATTCAAAAATCGATTGAAAATCTTTTAAGAACGGATTTAAATACTATCGTGAGGATTAAACCAACACAAATTCCAATTGTAGATCCAACTAAAATATCCAATGGATAGTGAACTCCAATATAAGGTCTTGAAAATGCTACAATTATAGCTATTGGAAATAGAATCCAAGCAAGTTTGAATCTTTTTCCCTTAATTTTGACAGCGTAGTTTAAACCAACGGCCGTTGAAAAAGAGAAAATGTTAGAAGAGTGTCCTGATGGGAACGATCTATAAAGATCATGATGAAAATTATTTAAATCAACCAGAAGATGAACGTCACTTAAAGTCACAAAAGGCCTTGGTTGGGAAAAATACACTTTTAAAAAGTTAACGATCGTTGAAGATGCAAAAAAGCTTGAAATAGCTAAAACAGATAATATCATGATTTTTTTATTCCTTAACATAACACCAATAAGAAAGATGACTAAGCAAAAAATTTGAACAGGTAAATCATTACCAATATCGGTGATTCTTGGCATTATAAAGTCAAAAAAGCCATTTGCAATAGTATGGTTAATAAAATAGAATATCTGCAGATTAAATGGTACTAAAACTTCATTAAACACGTTCATCAAAAACCTCCTAGTAGGTGACTTTTACAGTATTAAATATCTTTAATTAACTATGTTAAATTTATGTATTTATATTCTTTTCTTTCTTTTTGATTTTTTCTGTTTCTACTTTCCATTTTCCCGACCAATTAAATTGCCCCCATAAAAACAAATCAAACAACCAATTTTTGTTTTTAACTGTTATATCATATTCTTTATAAAAAATTTCACTTAATTCAGTAAGTTTTTTATAATTCCTCTTTTTTCTAATATGTGTATCAAGAAATGTGGTCTTTTCTATTTCTTCTGGCAAATAGTAGGGTAATATTTTTACTACAAATGAATCATAAATCACATAATCATCTTCACCATAAGAATCCCTGTTTGCGTGCCTACAAAATTTTGTTGCAAAAGAAAACGGATTGTAATCTACATCTTTAATATCCACTATCTCATTTGGCAATTCTTTATCTCCATTTTTTAATCTATTTTCTATTTCATTAATGTTTGATATATGTCCGGCAATTTTTTTTAAGGGAAGTTTTCTTTTATTTCGTGAAAGTTGAGTTGTGTTTATAAAATCTACAAACAATATCTTTTGTGATACAGAAAATATATCATCATATCTTCCTTTACATTTTATAAACGGATTAATTTGGTCTGTGCATTTATATGGGCGCATATTTTCTTTTTCAACTTTAACCCAATCACCTATTTTTTCAAATGTTTCATCAGACGGCTCTAAAAGGCAAATATCATTCGGATACTTTTTTGATTTAAAACTAGTAGAATATCTTTTATGTTTTAGCTTATCTATTAACTCATTCATTTTATCTTCTTCCCAATGATTTTATCCACTAATCATTCCATTATTTATTGATTAAAATACAAAAATATCACTAAAAATCTAAGTTAAATTTTATTTATGGTCCTTGAAATAGTTTTTTTAAGTGATCCTTCATTTAAATATTATCTATATCCAGCTTTTTCATGATTAAATTATTTAAAATTGGTTTCTTTACTTATTAAGGATTTTATAACTTAAATTCATTAAACCAAATAATATTTAAATGATTTTTTTAAAATTGAATAGTTCTCATTTTCTATTTATAAGATGTTTTTTTGTTTATTAGAAATGAAACTCAAATTTTTAGTTGTATCGTCCTAAATTATCAGATGAATAGTTTTAAATTAGTAAATGATATAAAATTTATCATAGGCCTGAAAGAATACTATTGTCATGACAATTTAATTATTCCGATATTTTAGTGTTAGAGAATTTCTATTAATTTCATTTTATTAATATCAATGAAATTAAATATTTATTGAAAGTCCTTTATTTTAAATTTAAAGCCTAATTAAAAAATTT
>JAITEE010000171.1 GCA_031282205.1 Candidatus Methanovirga aequatorialis
ATAGTAATTATTCTCTTATTAATGTTATAAATATAGTTTAATAAACTTTAAAAGCATTAAATAAGCCTGATTTAATATTTAAATTTTGTTTTAAAGTGTTTTAATGAGAGTTGTTTTTCGCATGTTCGTCAAAGCTTACTTATTTATTTATTAAGTATATTAAAACTTAAAATCAAAAATGTACTTTTATAAAATAAGATATTTACAACCTTAAAACATGATAGAAAAGGTTCGACAATGCTTCAATTTTTGCTCAAAATCTAACATCCTATATAATAAATACGTTCTAAATATCCAGATGAATAAAATAAATATAACCATGTACAAAAAAGAAAAAAATAGTTACTATTTTATAGATAATTATTTAAACTTTGAAGAGTAAGTTCAAAAAATGAGTTCTGATGAATGCATAGAAAAAAGAAAAAAACTTTGCCCTGCTGTAAACGTGGGTGGTGCTTGTTTTAATTGTGGGTTGGCTTGTGTATTTAAGGAATGCTACCGAAAACACAAAAAAACACTGAAAAATAAATGGCAAATAAATTTTATCAATGAAATTTTTAAATTAATATTTAAATTTAATATCATCCCATAATTTATTTTTAATTCTAATATAAATTTATTATATAACGCAAATTCTGATATTAAATTAATACAACATTTAACTTTATGTTTAAAATTCATTATAATTGTATTCATCGAATTAAAATATTTAAGAAATTTTGATAAGGTCAAACATGGAACGAGGGTGTAAATTTTTGTGGAGTTTTTTTAATTTTTCACATTTTCTTTATAAGTAAATGTTGATTTTTATGAAAAACTCCACACTTTTTTACACCCTCCATGGAACGTAAGTATTATATAAAAAAAATGAAGACATATATTAATGATGATACGAGAACTTCAAATCATAGATTTAGATAGGGTCTATGAGATTGAGAAAGAGGCGTTCAAAAATCCCTATGAAAAAAACATGTTACAATTTTTATATGATATTGGAACAGGCTTTTTAGTAGCCGAGGAGAAAAAGTTAATTGTAGGCTACATAATATTCTCTCTAAAAGAGGAAAATCAGGGTAACATAATATCAATAGCCGTTGATAGGAAATTCAGAAATCAGAACGTCGGTTCTGCTCTTATTCAAATGGCCATTGATGTATTGAAAAAATTTGATGTTGAAAAAATTTGTTTAGAAGCTAAATCATCAAAACATGAGGTAATAAATTTTTATAAGAAACTCGGCTTTAAAAAGAAGGAAATTTTAAAAAATTATTATGAGGATGGTTCTGATGGAGTGTCAATGTACTTAAAAAATCGGCTTATAAAAAAATATCCAGATGAATACAAATATGATGGCTAAAATAAAAATTAGTGGAGCCATTATCTTACTTACGGCTACGATAGAACTAATTGTAGATATAAGTTCAGTCGAGTTGTTAGGTCCAAAGGTATTGATTCCAACTATTCTTTTTGTTTTAACACCTGCTTCCACCTCTTCTAAATCATTCATTGCTCTCCTACAACTTGATTTAACATGTTCTATAATTTCATCTTGTTTTGTTCTCCCGATTGGATTGTAACCACTTGAAAGAGTGTTGACACTATGGGTGTCGGTTGTCATCACCTCCACTTCATCTAAATCAAGACCCTTAACAGATTCAATAATTTTTTCTCTAAATCCCCTCAACATGTTGTTGGAATCAAATAATATGTATGCCGTTCTTTGACCAATGGTCTCAACGACTATTACCTTTACTCCATCTTCACCAACACCATTACTTTTATCTAAATCCTCCATTAAATCATGATAACAACCTACACTAATACCTTCATTTTGTTCTGTTCTTTTAATATCGTCAACAACATCCAACAAGTGGAACATTTTAGGACTTCCAGGTAACAATCTTCCACTTTCTTCATCAAAGGAGTTATGACAATCCACCACAATACCACTCTCAAGATCACATTTAGATTGAATTTTGATCATAAGAGATAATCCAATGCCTAATTCAATATCATCACTACCATGTGGTGCAAAGGTTGTTAAAACTAATGCATTGTCGCCAAAAAATTGAACACCAATATTGGCTTTTTCTTTTGAATATCTAATAAACTCACTACAGTACGATGAATATTCCATCTCTTCAAGAGCGTCACACACGGCTGTTTCTATTTTATCAATTTCTTTTGCAGAGACTGGATTAAAATCATGGGTTGATGGACCATGTGCAACCATTGTAAATGAATTGAATCGTTTAGATAATATTGAAGGCATATTAGCTCCACCAATATCACCAATCGGGCCTGGATGAACAAAGGGACTTATAAAAATAGCTTTTATTTTATCAACTCTTTTAAAACTTAAGACTCCAACTAAAGTATCTACAGGTTCCCCTATTTCCTCAAATAGTTTTTCAAGTGATGTTGAACCTTCATTAATATGAGCAATGAACAGACTCAACAAATCTAAAAGCCCAAGCCCTAAATTTTTCTTCAAAGGGGATTCAATAATGGTTATAAACGAAAAAATAGCAATTAAAAATACAACGCCCGCAACTACAACCTTGAAAAACAAGGTGAATAATTTAAATTCTGGTGTTGTTCCAGTTTGATTAATGAAAGTTAGGATTATCCACATGGATATTACAAATAAAGGTTGTATACAAGATATGAATGCGGATTTAATTAAACCAATACTCGAAGTACTCCAAAGAACCAATATACTAAAAGCAAATATTAAAACACAGCCAAATAAAATAGAATTTAATACGTAGTCTCCATTGAAAAGTATTGAAAAAATGGCTCCAAAAATAGTCACGATAGATAGAAACAGCATGGAGATCATGGCTAAAAACATTGCATGTTTAGTTTTTAAGTTTATTCCCTTCATGGAGCTAACCCAATGTTGAACAATGGCACCACTCATTATCGAACTAATTCCTAAAACACCAAAACCATAGGCTCCACCATAAAAAACCTTCTCTAGAGTACTAATATCAAAAGTATCCAGAATAAAATATTCTGGACTTATGAAAAAAATCAACACTCCGACCATAAAACTAATAAATATCATACTAAAAATAGATATTTCCGTTCTAGGAAGTGTTCTTATATATTTAGATAGTCCTGCTACACTACTCATACTTGACATTAATTTACACCAGCACCAAGACTGTCCCAAATTATGAGACAACCTCTTTATCTAAAAAATAATTAAAATAATTAGATTAATTCATATAATATTTATTTAAAGAAGTTTATATATCTATTTAAAATATTATTTCTATTGTAGGCTTTTAACTAAAGTTTGCAGGAAATCAAGTTATTCAAATTTTCCAAACCTATTTATTTAAAATTTTATAAACCAAAAATAGCTACTTTAATATTTGCAAACTTAACCTTTATGCCTATAAGCATGTTTTATTATATATCAAATACAAACAATGAAGATCATAATATAATTGTTTCATGTCCATTTAACATCTCCAGTTGTAATAACATAACCATTGGAAAAACAAGGATTAAAGAGAGTGTTAGAAGAATTTTCATTTCTAAAGGTGGAAGATATTGCTTTTCTTACGTTATAATTAATTCTATCGCCTGCACTATTTTTATCAGATGATTTTAAAGACGATGAACTTGTATAAACCCTAAGTTGTATTCTTTTCTTACCGTATCCCTCATCAAATCCCATATCAGTTTTAACTATCTTTAAAACCTTAATATCTTGAGGATAAGTTAACCGAGGATTTTTTAATAGGTAGTCATCAAAAGTCTCCTTTGGATAAACACTAAGACCATCAACACCTACTCCCTCTTCAGCACCAATCCTTGCACTTGACATTATCATATTCAGCTCATTTTCATTTAATATCGTGGATATCGTAATTACACTAGCTATTACAAAGACCGTAAGTAATAAAAATTCAACCGATAATTGAGCTTTCTCTTCTTTTAAAATCATTAAATCATCATGAAAACAATTTATAACAAATTAATTTATGTTTCTAATCATCACACCGTTTTGATTAGATATCGAAGTTAAAACATAACCATTCCCAGAATAAAGTCTCATATCACTTATTCTACCACCATTTTTGTTAAATAGATTCACTGGAAAGATAGTTACTCTTGTTTTCTTATTATTAAACTCTAAGATTAAATTCCTATAATCAATCGTTATTACATACCGATGGTTGGCTATTTTTTCATGTAAATAGATTTCAGTGGAGACCGATTCCAAGCTTTGACTTATTTGACTTATTTGACTTGAAACGTTCTCAAGAATAAGTCTTCCCTGAACGTTCTCATCCAATGAGGATAGGCCCTTAATTTGAGATTGGAACAACCCCATGAATAAAATAGCTATTGTTATTGCTGTGAAAATAAAAAACATGAATTCGATCGTAGCTGTTCCCTTTGAATCAACCTTACCAACAACATCGTCCTCTAAAGTTAGAAAGGTGAAATTTTCCTCCAATTTTAAATTCATTTTAAAATTTAGAAAATCTCTGATCTTCTTCAATTTAAAAAATTTTTTATTTTTTAAAGTTGTAGAATTTGAACCCATAGAACAACAATTTAAAAATGCTCATTTAAAAAGTTAACTTATAAATAAAAAAAATTTTCTTCAGCTTTCATCTTCTCTCATCTATCCTATAAAATAAAATCAGTAGGATTTATAATTTTTATTTCATCAATTGTTTTTCTTTTAAGTAAATCACGATATTTTGTTATAAATAATCACAATCAGTGAATATTGGACAGATGAAAGATCAACGTGTAAAATTGTTAAAAAATGAATACAACAACATTGAAGTTTAATTAATTGGAATTGACAAGATCAACCAAAAAAAAATATAGTTCATTCTCACATCAGTCATCATTTGTCTTTTTTTCTGTTTCACTAACTTCAAAAGGTATTGTTTCCTCAACAATAGGAACATTCAAACCTTCATGTTTATCCACATTATTTTCATTTTTCTTTGAATTTTCACCACTTTTTGAAACTCCATCAGCGATTGAGTCATCGTTCATTTCTTGTTTGGAACTTAAATTTTCATCATTAAACTTTATTGAATCAAACCCATCTAAAGATTTAAAAATAGAATCAACAGATCTTCTTGCAAATAGGCGGAAAATAGACATCCCAAAAATAATCAACCCAACAAATCCTATTAAAACAGAAAACATTCCATCATCTTTAAGAGACACATTGTCTGCAACCTTTTCACTACCTCCCAAAAGTGAAGTAAATGCAGTTATAATAAAAATTAATCCCAATAAAATCCCAAAAATAGCTATAACGGGATATTTTTTTTTCATATCATTTTTTGAAAACAAATTTATTTTTTTCAAGAGGAAAATTTCATCGTCATCTAAAATATCTTTATGAGAATTATCCCTAACAGAGTCATCTGATTTAGAAAATTTTTCATCAGATTCAATAGACCTAAAGGAATCTAACTTTGAATTAGAAGATTTTTTATCACTCGACATATAACACCACGTTTTGATGATCAATTAATCATGTTCTCTCCAAGTGTGTTTACATTTAGTACATCGTAAAAATCTGGTTTCAGCTTCATCAGCACTGCGGATTTGTTTAAGCCACCAAATTGCCTTTTTATTGCCACATTTAGGGCAAATTTCGCTGGTAGTTGGAAGTGTTGTTATTTCTTCACCTTGCATTACAACGTTGTTACTTGATGAAATCTTTTCAGAGATAGAATATTCATTGACCTTTTCATTACTTAAATCTTTTTCAAAGCCACATTTACATTTAAGTTTATTATTGTTAGGAAGCATCATCGCTCCACATTTAGGACAAAACTTCATATTTTCCCTTCCCAATATCTAAGATTTATATTCCTATTAATTTCATAGTTTATGAATATCGTTTAAAATTATTTTATGATCAAAGGCTAAGCTTATTGAATATAAATCATCTTTTGTAAAGACTTTAGCATCTTTTGCATCGTCTTTTGCTTTAAGATCTTTAAAATCTCCTGTTGCCAAGTACACTATAGTCACTGTGTGACCTCTTGGATCTCTATCTGGATTTGAATAAACATTAAAAAGTTTTGTTAGTCGAACGTCAATATTGGTTTCTTCTTTTGCTTCACGAATTGCTCCGTTTTCAACGGTTTCACCATAATCCAAGTAGCCACCAGGAAGTGCCCAGTAATCTTTAAAAGGATCATTTTTCCTTTTAATTAAAATAAATTCATTTTTATCATTATATATAAAGATATCAGTTGTAATTGACTGTTTTCTATAGTTCAAATTATCACAGGAATTATATATTATATTTAATAAATTAATAAAAACTGAAAATATAAACATGATAATAATTTTTTAATAGTAAGCTTGAAAATATATTAACGTAAGTTATAAAAAACCATTTTTAACAATAAACCAAGTAAAAATATAAGATTTATTATCCTAATCAATCATTAATTGATTCAATCAATCTTTTAAATTCGTCAGTTGTATCTTTTACTTTGTTAGCTGCCAGTAAAAGAGATTTTTTAGGAGTTTTCTTATTACTTGTTTTAATTGTGATTATTGGATTCCCAATAAGTGGATGATCTATGCCATATACAGCATGTTTTACATCATCAACTTCCATTAAATATTTTCTTAGAATATTACAAATACTATGAGATTCACCATGAACTTCTATTTCCAATTCAGTTTTAATATCTTTTATAACTACAATATCTTCCATCATACTCCACCTAAAAGTTTAAGTTTTTAATAATCATAATTTAGAGAAATTTTTCTTTTCTCTTTTCGATTACATGATTCACAGTAAAGAGTATCTTTACTATCTGTTGGATCCATAAATCCTCTACAACGAGAGCACATTGCCTTTAAAACACCATGTTCTGGATCTTCAGTATTTATATCTATGTTGTCACCCATGATCTTTACTACTTTTCCTTCAATAATATCTCCAATTTTAAAAGCGTCGGTCAATTTTTCAAGATATCCTTTTTTCACATGGGATATATGTATGGCCCCAGAATATGGTAATGCTAATTCCCTTGAAGAATCAATCGATGCTTGAACATCGATCATAGCTCTTTGACCTTTGATGTCTGTTATTTGACCAACAATAATATCACCAACTTTTAAAAGTAAAGGAGTCGTGGTTCTTGGAACAATAGCTATTTCATGTCTGTTTATAGAAATATTCCCTATAACTGCCGCTTTAATATATCCATCATCCTCATAAGTCCAGGCCCCAGGTAAGTATTGTTCACTAACTCCAATAACATCGCCAGGCATTACAAAATCTCCTTGTTCATTCATAATCTCACATCCAAACAGGAAAAAAATAAATTAAGAGTACCGTATGATCCATCCATTCTTTTTTAATCATAACGTTTATTTATTATCGAAATCGTTAAAAAATTATTTTTAAAAATAGTCATTAAATTTTAAAAATAGTGTTATGACAATTTAAATTTCATGATACTTTTATATGACGAAGATTTCTATAAACCCAATATTTCAAAATTTTTTAAATTTTTTTAATCATGCTTTAAATTTAAAATAAATGATTTTTAATAAATATTGAATTTCATTAATATTAATAAAAATGAAGTTAATAGAAATTCTCATAGCACTAAAATATCGAAATAATTAAGTTGTCATGACAATAGTCATCAAGTGAGTAATAATTTCAAAATCAATATTCTTTAAAATTAATAAACCAAAAAATTAATAATCCCCAAATATATCAGGAATATAAATTTATAGGTTTAAATCTATAGGTTCTTTATAAAAATATAGGTTTCCTAAATTTAATCATGTACTCTTAATTAAATAATAAAAACACGGACCTGGAGGGATTTGAACCCTCGACCTACGGATTAGAAGTCCGTCGCCCTATCCAGACTAGGCCACAGGCCCCAACATCAAATACTCATTCTTATTAAAAATTTAAGATTGACAAAACAACATTTCACATCTGTTATTTTTAGTATATAAATATACAATATCATTATATTAGATACAACAGAAAAATAAACTTTAATATTTCATTATTTATAAACTTATCGTTTCTAAGTGTGGATAGATTTTACTAAAATATAAAAAGAAAGATAACATAACGTGTTGTTATTCAAAATTATAAAAATTACAAAATTCAATTAATAACCGTTATCATAAAAAATTATAGAACGTTCTATATTACATAAAGTTAGAACGTGATATACCAATAAGTTTGATCAGTTTGAAAAGTGAGATGGGATATTGTACTATTACATAACCATTAAAATGTGATATTATTAATCAAGGTGTTTGATTTTCATGGAAAATTCAAGATAGATGGATAGTTATTTAATAGGTTCTAAGAACTATTTCATGGTAGTTTTAAAAAGTACAATAATAAAATTCTTTAAATTCAAAATTTAAACTCTGAATCTTCCAAACTTTTAAACAAAATCGAGATTATAAAAAATTTAAATTTTGTTTAACCAAAAATAAAAGTTTAAAATTGTTTAAATCTAAAATAAAATCTATTTAGCTATTTATAAGAATTATTTTATTTTATCATGTTGGAAAAGTGTTAATTTTTTGATTTATAAGTTTTATATGATTCTATTTTAATGATTGCTTTTAGATTATTTGTACTTTTAAAAAATATTGCAGTTCTGATGATGAACTATGTTAAATATCTATGGAAACCCCGTCAATTTTTTATATTTTTCAGACACCTTGTTCCTATAAGATATTAATTATTTTTTAAATTGTAGTCCCATTAAAAATAAGTTATATAAAAAATAAAATTTATATTTATAAATTAGTTATTCATATCTTGTTTTAAAAGATTCTTTGTTATCAAATAAACTGTAGGTGATTAGCATTAGTTTAATAATAGCTTATATTGGAAATAAAGGTTCTGTAATGGTAGGGGATAAAAGAAAAATAGCTTTCTTTGGAAAAAAAACAAATAGGGAAAAATTAGAAGAAGAACTATATTCGGGGATTCTAAAAACCTATGAAGAATTTATTAATAAAGCTAAAGAATTGAACATATCCTATAAAATTACCGAAGATGTCAATAAAGTAAAGAACTTAGAAAATGCTCTTGTTGGTGAAGTTAGTACGAGAACAACAACCGAAACTAAAAGAAAAAGGATATATACCACAACAAATGGTTACAGGATCATAGAATTATTAGGTTCAGATATTACATCATCGGAAAATGGAAAAGTAGGCATAATTGTTTTTGGCAACAAAATAACAAAGTCTCTAGCCAATAGTTATATAAACGAGCTTTGGAAATCTAATGTTAGCTTAAGGTTTATAGGAGATATTTTCCTTAAAGTATTTGAAAAAGTTGCAAATGAAACACCAACCGTTGGTAAAGAGTATGATGTTGTTATTCAACAGAAAGAATACACTCCTAAAGAAGCAAAAACCTATTTGGATAACCTAATTGAAAGAGATATTAAACTTTTAGACAAATTTAGAGAAAAACTTAAAGTAGACCTATCTGAAATCAATAAGAAGATCCAAATGGCATCTAAAATCATTTATGAAGGTGACGTTGGTAAAGTAACCAACATTGAAAATAACATGCTACAAGTGACCTTAAATTCCGATGTTCAAGCGTTTGATACAGATTGGAAACTACTCGTAAAACCTGGAGGTAACACTATAATGTTCCTATCTGATGATAAAACAGCTAAAATCGGGGATGAAGTGGTAATTGAAAATGAAAATCTATGTTTAAAAAGTAACAAAGCGAATCTAAGTTGTGATATAATTTTATCTAAAATCTAACTTCTAAGTTGATCATCAACATCTACGTTACATCCCTAGGTTTATATAAGAAACTCATTATATCCCCCAACAGTGACAGGTAGATATTTAAAAAAAAGTTAAACAAGATGAAAAATTAAATAGATCATTATTCAAATGAACTATCAAGTGTTTGTAGGAGATATAATGAAATTAACATTTTTAGGAACTGGTGGAGGGAGATTTACCACTATATCTCAAAAAAGAATGACTGGAGGGTTTAGAATTGATGAATTCGCTGGTAAAAATATCCATGTTGACCCAGGACCTGGTGCTTTAGTTAGATCACATGAATTTGGATTAGATCCAAAAGATTTGAACGTCCTATTTATTTCTCATGCTCACACAGACCATTATAATGATGGAGAAATACTTATCGAATCCATGACACAAGGAATGACCAAAAAAAGAGGTTTGGTTATAGGAAGTAAAACCGTCTTTGAAAGATATAAACAATGGGGACCTTGTATATCAAAGTACCATAAAACAAAACCTGATTTATTCATGTTATTTAGAGATCAAACACTAAAATTCGATGGATTTATTATTAAAGGAACAAGAACATCACATGGAGATCCAACTGGCGTAGGATTTCAACTTAAATCAAAGGACTTAACTGTGTCCTATACAAGCGATACAGGATATTTCCCCGACCTCCACAGATATCATGAAGGAGCAGATATTCTAATTGCAAGTGTTTTAAGACCAGGAAAAAAGTCCATTAAATGCCACATGTCTACTGATGACTTTAAAAGCTTAGTCAGTGAAGTAAAACCAAAAATAGCTATTATGACCCATTTTGGACTTAAAATGATTCAATCGATCCCAGAACAAGAGGCAAAAAAAATTGAAACACAAACGGGTGTGGTCACCTTAGCCGCATCAGATGGAATGACCATTAACGTACCTGATAAAGATCCAAGTAACTTCAAAGTAGAACAGTTAAAAAAGAAATAGGACACTTTTAATTGATAACTTTTCTAAAACATTATAATAACTTTAATTAGTTAGAGAAACTGTGAAATTACTTTCTAATCTGGACTCATCAAAATATGATGTTCCTCTTCCTTTTCGTATTAAATGCTCTTTTTCTTGGAGGTTTTTCAAAATGGGACTTTTTTTAACTCCTTTATTTTACAGCGTTAACATACATATTCATCGAACTCTAAATTCTCCATCATTTAAATAGATTATATTAAATATTGATATTTTATAAATTGATAAACTTTTCAAAGATGACTATAATTTTCATCGACGTTAATAAAGTAAGTTTAATATAGACTCCCATAGTACACATTCTATCAACTATATAGTGAATCTTTTGTAAATTACAGTATCAAATTCATTTTTAAATAAGAGTTTATTAAAAGTATGTACATGGAAGTTAAAACTGCTGAAAAAATAGGATGGGTTAAACTATCAAGACATAGAAAGAAAGTGATAATAGACTTATCAGACAAACTAAAAATCCCAACAGAAATCAGTAAATCAACGGGTTTAAGTAAGTCTGAAGTTAGTAGAGTATTGAGAGATTTAAAAGAAAAAGACATTGTTATTTGCCTTAACGAAGAAAGTCATAGAGGGCGAATTTATTGCTTAACGGATGTTGGAAGCGAAATACTAAAGCATATAGTATACAGCGAAGTAGAATCTGACTCAAACGTTATTTTAAATAAGATAATTAGATAATTCTAATTAAAGAACCATGCCTAAATCTTGAAAAAGAAGATTGTAGACAAGAATTCCTTGCTAAAATCAGAAATTTCAACTTAGATCAATACCTAATCCACAACTAAAATGTTTGTTTTACTAAAGGCAACCCACGTGTCTCAGTTTAAGATATTAATAGCTGTGTTAACGTCTCTATCTAACTCACCGTTACACTGAGGACAAATCCAGCTACTAACACCTAGTTCACCAAACTTTTAGAAAAAGTTTGATCAAAATGTTTTTGACAAACCCTTTGGTCAAACCTTTTTTAAAGGCTTGGTTGTAGTCTTAGCCAACTTGATATTATCCGTTCTGAATCCAGTACTGAAGATTGTTAAATCTCCTAATCCTAAATCTATACCTACATGGTTGTATTTAGATTTCCAATTCAATTCAACTTTATTACCTTTCATAGGTTCATCGAGTACTTTACAGATAGCGTTGATCAAGTTATCGTAGCTTGATTGTAGAACAGTCGCATCAGTCAAATACGTACTTTACTGAGGATTTCAATTCAGTTAATTATGGAAACACCATAGTTTAAAAAATTAAGAGATTTTAATAAAGAAAAAAAGTTTAAATCAGAAAAAACTTGGTTTTCGACTGTAGGTTAGTTAGCAAAGATTAGTTACAACTACTGTTGAATTATATCTTTTCCAGACTTAAAGATTCAACAACCTGATCAAATGTATTTAAAGGAGATCTTATAATTTCAATTGAAACCATAGTCATATAATTTGACAACTTACACTTAAATCCATGACTAATCAACTTAGTATACAAACAATAAGCAACTGTACAAGAAACAGGAAATAAAATAACTTCATCATCAACGATCCAAAAATCCCTTAAAGGAAAGCCCATAGTAGCTAAATCTTCAATATAAATTCTAAAATTCATAAAAATCTTTTTAAAGTTAGAAAAACAAATCTATTTCTTTAATTTTAAATTTATTTAAAATTTAGAAAATCTTTGATTTTCTCTATTTAAATAGCATTGCTTATTTTTTGGAGTAAGCTTTTGACAAAGTTATCCAAAGAGAGGTGGACAAAAGTCTAAATTTTAAAATTAAAAAGCTCTAAAAATGCTTTAATTTAGAAAATAAGAAAATTTTTTCTTAAAAAAAATTAGTTTTGACCACATCTCCCAAAATAAAAAAAATATGGGTGGTACCCATTTCATGATATGATAATTATTACATTTATATGTCACAATATATAAAGTTTGTTAACCACTGTGTAAACGTTTTGTAGATTATCAATTCAGTGGACTCGTAAGTTAAAACAAGGGTAACAAGTAGCGTATTAATTTTATCAAGATATAAATGTTTTGATTTTCTCTTAGATTACAGTTGATCAACGATCCAAATGAATCATTTGCTTTTTCTCTCTCTTTCCCTCTTTTTATTTCATTTTTTCCAGTTATTAACCAATATTATCTCTTTTAAACATATATTCAGAAAACACCAAAAAATTTTGATTCAAATAACCACCCCAAATAGCTTTGACGAAGTTATCATAGATAGTTTAGCAAATTGAAAATTTGTTAGCAAGACAAAGCATTTGATTGTCGTACCTATGAAGTCTATGATTTACCATCGGAGGTAACTTAAAAAAACCTGTTGTCCGTTTCTTAAATTATCTTTGCCAATAATCATGGACCTTTTAACATTGAACATTTAAGTTTTTAAGTTATCTTCGATAGCAACAAAGAATCGAAGATTCTTCCATTATCCTCGTCAACAATCGAAGATTTTTTTTGTTTTTAAAAGTTTGGATTGTTGCCAGCGTCGTGAGTTGTAAGAGTTAGTTGATCTTAGTGATCGTTTCCTAAGTTCCAATTTAATGCAAAATATTTATATGCTAGATCAACAACATTTATAGTAAGTAATAAAAAATCTTGTAAAGTATTACCAAATCGTACTATATTTGTGAAAATTTAGTTGGTTTTTTGAAAAATAAAGACTAAGTTGAAAAAGTTAATGATGCATCCAAAATTTTGTTGATAAACATTAAAACTTACCATTCCCAATAGCCATCATTCCTTTTAAATTGCCTATATCAACCAATGCTGTCAAGTTAATATGTTTGTATTGATGAGACTGTAAAATTTTGTGGAATTTTTTCAATTTTTGACGTTTTCTTTATAAGTAAGTGTTGATTTTTATGAAAAACTCCAACTTTTTACACCCTAAATCAATACAAAAATTTGTATTCAAAGTAATATAAATATTAGCTTGACAGCATTGCTATATCAACCTAAAAAAATAGCAATCCAATAAAATTACCTTAATAAAACAATTTTCCCATGAGATATATGTTAGTAGAAACACGGTGTCTGAAAGAAAAAGAAAGTACAGAGGTAATAGAAAATCTAATAGATGACAACCTAAAAATAAGTGTTTCATATAAAACGAATGAAAAGTTAGAGATAATAGACTTAAAAAATAATGAGTATAACGTTAAAAATATACAAGATTTTTTATTTGCCCAGATTAAACAAACCTATGGGTACGGGTATATAGAAAAGTATCATCATGATATTAAATATTTAGAGAAATACTATAAATATCCTGAAAGAAATAACTTTTTCGTTGTAGTGAACAGGAAAAGCGAGATAATTGGAACGATAGGTATCAGAGGATACGATAAGAATTATGGAATATTTAATGGATTATATTCTAAAGAGTCAACTGCAAGTATTTGGCGAGTTTTTATTCATGAAAACTACAGGAGACTTGGGATTGGAACTCGGTTAGTAAAAACAGTTGAAAAGTTCATAGCAGAGAAGAATTATAATGAAATCTATTTACACACTCACAAAAATGTTGAAGGAGCTTTAGATTTCTGGAAGAAGTTAGATTATTGTGTTACTATAGACACAGAGGATAAACTTAAAACCGTTCATATGATTAAAAGAATATAATCTATTTAAATCTAATTTAGGGAATTTTATAAGAAATAATTAAATCGATAAACATTACCATTATCACGAGATGTGGACAAAAACTAATTTTTTTAAGAAAAAAATCTTTTTTTATAAATCAAAGCATTTTCTGGTTGTTTTGATTTTAAAATTTAGATTTTTGTCCACCTCTCATCACTATAAAAAAAAATGTTCACGGTAAATCATTTTTATATTTAAAACAATTGGAAATAAGTTCTCAACATTAAGAAATTTTAATAAAATAAAAAGATTTTAAAATTGCAAAAAATTTGTTTTAAGTCATGATAAGAACTTAGTTTATAACGTTCGTTACTCCTATTTAAATTTTCTTTTTACCGTCCATCAATGGTTTATTCATATTTGCATATTCTTCCTTAAGAAAGTCCTTTTTTATTTCAAAATCAACATTTTTCCACGGTAATTCATCATCTAAGTTGTAACCCTTTGAATATATTTTCCATTGATTTAAATCCATTTTATAATTTTCATTTAACCGCATATTATCAGCAGTATCCTCAATTAGTTTGGCTATTTCATTTCCTCTACATGACAAAACATACTGTACAAGACCCATCTTAGGACTACTAAATTTTATTGAGACCCCTTTTAAATCCTTTTTTAAACAGTTTATTTTATTTTTAATATCTTTAAAATTATAACCCGTCCATTGAAAAGGAGTGTGTGGTTTTGGAATTAAAGGATTAACACTGAATTTAATTTTAGATGGTTTTTTATCTAAGTTGTATTTCATAGAATCGATATATTTAATATATTTTGAAAGTTCCTTTATATCCCCAAAATTCTCATTTATAACACCTACTAAAAAATAGAATTTTATATTAAAGTCCATATTTACCGCTGTTTTTATAAATTCTTCAATTTTATAATCCTCAATATCTTTATTAAGTACTTTTCTTAATGTATAAATAGATTCTGGAGCTACTGTGATTGTTTTAAGACCACCGACTTTTAAGTTTTTTAATGTTTCATGACTTGTAGATTCTATTCTAAGTGATGAAGTTGAGACTTGAAATCCCATATCTAAAAGTTTTAAAGTTAATTCATCAATTTTATAGTAGTCTGAAACCGCTGCACCAATTAATGAAATCTTTTTTAGGTTGGTGTTTTCCCCAAATTGTTTAGCTATTTTAATTAAGGTTTTAAAAGGAGCATGTCTTAAAGGACGGCATGTATATCCACTCATACAAAACCTACATCCCCTAACACATCCTCTTGAAACATTTAACAACAATGAATTTCCAAAGACAGGCATAAACTCAGGATTATCTGTTTCAGTTATTACAGGATTAGACGTATAATAAGCATTTTTCATATCCTCTACAATCACCCTTTTCACGGCGTTATCTGGAATATAAATCCCATCAACATCCAAAAAAGAATCGATTTCTTTTTTTGGATTGGTTAACTGCTGATATTTATTTAAAAATTCATTTAAAATAGCTTCTGCTTCACCAATAATAAATAAATCAATGAATTCACTGATAGGAAGGGGATTAGAACTTACAGAAGGACCACCAGCTATTATCAAAGGATGATCATCACCACGATCTTTAGATCTTAAAGGAATCTCCGAGATCTTCAACAAGTTAATTAGATTAAAATAATCCTGTTCATAATGTAGAGTAAAGCTAACAATATCAAAATCTTTTAAAGGACTATTTGATTCCATACTTCTATTATTTGGATAAATAATTCTCTCACACCAACTATCTTCTCTTTCATTAACCATCCCATAGATTATTTGATATCCTAAAGAGGACATAGCCGTTCTATAAACATTAGGATAAACCGATGCAAACCTAAGATTTACTTTCAAAGGATTTTTTTTAATAACGTTTCTCTCATCGAACATAAGACACATTAAAACAAATTTTTTATACAAATAAACAGTTAAACTTTTAATAAAGTATTTCCAATTTCTTCAACTCTTTTAACGGTTAGATAACCTGTTTGAAAAAGTAAAACTTCATCACTTATACTACTTATCGCTTTTTTTTCAAGTTTCCTTGCAGTAACTCTTAACGGATCACTAAGAACATTCATGACTGACTTTACCAAAATCAACATGAATAATAGGGTATTTTTCTTTCCAATCCCACTTATCGTAGATATACAAGCCTTCAGACAACTCTTTACTTCCCTTAAATAGCTCCTCAATCGTGCTTAAAAGCAAAGATTTTCCAAATCGTTTTGGTCTCGATAGAAAGTATATGTCTCCATTTTCTATCATCTCATGAATATATCCAGTTTTATCAACATACAAATAATTATTTTCCATTATTATTCTAAAATCCTGTCTTCCAACAGGTAACTTTTGCGTCATGCTTTCAAATATCCAAAATACATAGTCTGTTGTGTCGTTCTTATGTAAGTCTTTAACTAAAGTTTGCAAGAAATCGTTCATTTAAATTTTTCATGAAAATTAATAAGATATCAATAAATATTTATTTCACACTTAACCTCGGTTGTTACTCCAATTTTCAATTTTCTTATCTTTAAATACCAAACCAATCAAAAGACGTCATTATCCAAATAAACGAATGTCGGATATTTGATGTTTACATTATTTGAACCTGTTTTTCTACTTTTTCCATTCTATCGATTATTTCATCTATTCTTGTTCCTTCAAAGGCAGATATTTCAACAACATCCTTAAAAACATCTTCATATCTCTCAAGTTTGTCTCTTTTATCCTCATCTACAAGGTCAATTTTATTAAATACAAGGATCATTTCTTTTTTAAATATTTTATTTACTTCTTCAAATAGGTTCATCTGATTTTCAATAGGGTAACCTGAAGTTTCAGAAATATCGAATATAAAAAGTATTGAATCGGCCAAATGTTCAAGTGCTAAAATCGCATTTAATTCTATATCGTTCATTTCACCAATAGGTCTATCCAACAACCCTGGAGTATCAATAATCTGAATATGCTTCCATTTTCTCTCAATATGTCCTATTTGAATTCCTTTTGTCGTGAATGGATAGTTTGCTACTTGTGGCTCAGCGTCGGTTATTTGTCTAAGGAGTGTTGATTTACCAACATTCGGAAAACCTGCAATAACCACTGTGACAGCTTCAAATTTAATTGTAGGCATGTTCCTTAGTTTTGATTTCCCATAGTCTAGGAAATCAAGATCATCACCAATTTTATTCACGACCGAAGCCAATCTACCATATAACTGCCTTTGAAGTTTAGTGGAGTTTTCAGGTGATGATCTTCTTATTCTTTTAGCATAATCTTTTTCAAGCTGAGTTATTATTCCATAAGCCCAATTAAGAGCACCAAGTGACTGTTTCATTTCATCCACACCAACTGTTATGTCAATGTAGTCTTGGTAAAACTCTGGAAGTGACTCTATATCTGGAACACGATCTAAGATCATCTTCAGTTTTTCTTTCACCACCTGACATGCCGTGGTAACACGATTCTCCTCAATTTTCTGTGATTTGATATGTCTTGGAATTTTTGAAGTTCTTACTTTGTTTGCTGCTTTTTTTGCCCTTTTAAATCCCTTATCTAAGAGTTCATCAGGTGTCGGTATCGTCGGTATAATCATCTTTTCCCTTCATTTTTAAATTAAAATTCAGTGTACTTAAATAAGCTTGTGGATTATTTTTAAAGCGTCTATTAACCCATGACTGTAGGTTATACAACCAAAAGATGTCATTTCATCTTCTTTTTTAAGATAATACTGGCTATCATACTTATAACTCTTTGCTCTTTCAACAACTTCCTTTTCTTTATCACTAAAATCTATATTTTCAATATCTTTAAAGCTTACATCAAGTTTATCAATATCAAGAATTATTCTTTCATTATTTTTCATATTAAATCCCCTAACAATATTTATTCCAAATTTATCCTATTTCAACCATATTCGTATTTAATTCTCAACGGTTGTAGATAAATAACATAGATATTAATCCTCTTGTTTACCTACCATGTTTCCATGAATGAATTAGTCTTTGAACAACAGTAAAATAAGAGGAAATCACTAAGAATACAACCACAAATTGAATGTAGGTAGTATCTATTATTCCAACAAGTAAGGATGCCATTAAAATAATTAAACGAACTGCTCTTTCAGCTATTCCAACATCATTACTTATTCCTTTAGCTTCTGAACTTGATCTAATGTAGCTAACCATGAACCCAGCATGAATAGCTAAAACCCCAATAAACCAGTCTATGTAGCCCACATATATAAAACCAAGGACTATAACAGCATCTGAAAACCTATCCATTGTTGAATCTAAAATAGCTCCAAATTTAGATGTTTTATTATGGTATCTTGCAGTTTCACCATCTAAAACATCGAAAAATCCACTGAGTAATATTAACACAGCCCCCAACAATTTATGTGAAGTTCCAATTGAAATAGCTGATAAGATAGCTATTAATAAAGATATTAAAGTTATTATATTAGGATTTATACCAATTTTTTTTGCAATGGGTTCCAATATTTTCTTTAAAATGGGTCTTAAACTGTTTAGCATATTAATAAAATATCATTTAATTCATATATACAATTTACTATAGTTTAGAAAGAACAATCGATAATTTTAAAACCAAACATCCATTATCGATAATAAACCAAAGGACCATGAATCAAAATAGAAAACTTTATTATTTAAGATATAGATAAATATTTTTATGATAACCACTGTAAATATATTTAACTTAAATATCATTAATAAACCAACGAGGTGGAATAAATGACTGGTACGAATCTTAATAAAGAAGGAGAGATAATGAACTTAGCAAATAAGAATGTTATATCAATTCCTCCGAGTACAAGCATTAAAGTTGCCGTTACTACCATGGTTAAGGAAAAATTTAGAAGACTACCAATAACCGATCCAGGCTCAGGTAATTTACTTGGGATATTAACTTCAATGGACGTTATAAGTTTTTTAGGTGGTGGAGATAAACATAATCTAATGGCAGGAAAACATGAAGATAATTTCCTATCAGCAATTAATGAATCAGTTAGAAAAATAATGACGACCAAGGTTAGACATATTACCAATGAATATTCAATGAAAGAAACTTTAGAGTACATGGTGAAGGAGTCAGCTGGTGCAGTTCCCATTTTAAATGAAGAAGAAAAAATCGTTGGTATGGTTGCTGAAAGAGATTTTATGGAATCGATGGCTGGAGTCTTCACAGACGAAGTAGTTCAAGATGTGATGACAACTAAGCTAATAACAACCACTCCAGGAACACCAATAGAAGGTGTTTCAAAAATAATGGTTAGAAACAGCCTTAGAAGGATTCCAATCGTTGGTAAAGAAAAGGATATACCTAAAATCAACGATGAGAAGTTAGTTGGAATAATGACTTCAACAGATCTTTTAAGATTCCTTGGAGATAGTAATTTATTCGATAATCTATCATCAAACAGTACTTTAGAGATTCTAGATTCCAAAGTTTCTGACTTCATGCTTAAAAACGTTTTAAGTGTTGAACCATTAACAAGACTTGGTGATTTATGTGATTTCTTCATTCAAAACGGTATTGGTGGAGTTCCTGTTGTTAAAGATCAGGACCTATTAGGGTTAATCACTGAAAGAGATATTTTAGAAGTTATTTATAAAAATAGCTAATCCATTCTATTTTAATCCTTAAAAAGGTTCATTATTTATTTAATATTTTGAGGTGTTTCATGGATGTTAAAAACGTTTGTTCCAATGATCTTATTTTTATAGACAAAGACAGAAACATCTGCGATGGATTAAGATTAATGAGAAAAAATAAGATTTCAAGACTTCTTGTAATAAACAACAATAAAAGTGAATTGGTTGGAATGGCCACTGAAAAAGGAATAGCCATTAAGTTAGGTTCCTTGAAATATGAAAATTTAGCACCATCCCATTTTCATATATCCACAGTAATGACAAAGGAAGTCATATCCGTTGAAGGAGATACAACCATTGCAGAGACTGCTAAAATTTTAGTCGATAACCATATTGGAGGAATGCCAGTTTACTCCTCTGGTGAACTTGTTGGTATAGTGACAAAGTCAGATTTAATCGATACATGTAAAGGAAGAGCCTATGAAAGAATACCTGTGGATGAGGTTATGACCAAAGATGTGACTTCCCTATCAACGGATGATAGACTTGTCCATGCAAGACGATTACTTTTAGATTCCAACATCGGTAGAATTTTAATTAAAGACGAGGATGAGTTAGTGGGTATATTGACTTCCAAAGATATCTCCAACGCATTTATTTCATTTAAGAAAAAGGTTCCTGAAACCCATCAAAAAGCACAAATTAAAAATTTACTCGTCAAAGATGTGATGACTTCCAACTTAGAGAAAGTAAAGTCAAAGACGTCAATAGCTGAAGTAGCAGAAAAAATGTTGACTGTGGGAATCAATGGGTTTCCCGTTGTTAACGATGAAAGTGAACTTCTTGGATTAATCACAAAAACGGACCTATTATCCCTCATTATCGATCTAGAAAAATAAGAAAATAGTTATTAATTGAAAAGATGGAAAGTACTCTATATTTTGGAGGATTGTTAATTAAATCTATAGCTTTTTTAGGACCTAAAGGAACTTTTACTCATGAGGTAGCGTCTTTTTTAGGAGAGAATTTGTTTTCCTATTGTTCAATACCTTCTGTTTTAAAGGCAGTGGAAAATGGAGAATGTGATCTTGGGGTTGTTCCAATTGAAAACTCCATTGAGGGACCCGTTGGTATAACCTTGGATCTACTTGTTCACTCTAAACTTTATATTCAAGGAGAAATAGTACTCCCCATTAGCCACAATCTAATAACCAAAAGAGATTGTGAAATTCATGACATTAAATACGTTTATTCACATCCACAGGCCTTAGCACAATGCCAAAGTTATTTAGAAAATAGAGGATTGAAACCTCTTTTTACATTGAGTACCGCTGCTGCTGTTAAATTAGTAGTTGAAAGAAATGATTCTGCAGCTATTGGAACCTTAAAAGCTGCTCAGTTATACGATCTAAACATTCTTGATAAAAATATTCAAGATACCGATAACAATAAAACAAGATTTATTATTTTATCAAAGGATTTTGGTTTAAAATCTGAAAACAATAAAACCTCTATTCTATTTGAAACCTATCAAGACAGCCCTGGTGAACTTTATCACATTTTAGGGTTTTTTGCTAACAACAACATAAACCTAACCAAAATTGAATCAAGACCCTCAAAGGAAGGACTAGGAAAATATATCTTTTTCCTTGACTTTGAAGGTCATAAAAACGATAAAGTAGTCAAAGACATCTTAGATAAAACAAGAACCAAAACATCCATCATGAAAGTCCTAGGTTCATATCCATCATTATAAATTACAACAAACACATAATGTATCATTATCCAAAATATTCAAACAATATCATAGCACAATAGAATATTGTCCATAGTTATCGATATATTGTCTATCTGAGTCAATTGTTTATTATTTATAACCTCTACCATTGGTTTTTCCTTTCCAAACATTCGTTACTCCCATTACTAAATATCTTTACCATCAATATTATTTCCTCTAATTCTGAACCCTATTTAGTCATTTACTTCATGAATTCTGTGGCATGTAGATTACACATCTCTCAACGTGATATTTTCCCAAACGTTTATCAAGACGACAAAATCATTGCTTTGGCTTGTACTGATCCTCCAAAAGGTCATTAAAAGATGAACTGTTAGACTCATTGCTGAAACATTTCACGAAAAAGAAGGTTTTGAATCTAATAACTCATCAATCTGTTCGTCTTATTTTAAAAAAAAGTTCAACAAAGCAATGGACTAAAAAAATATGGTTATAAAAAAATCGATAAAATACCATAAAAGAATGTTATACGATTTTAAGACTATAATTCTGAAGATTATAGATCCAAAATATCCTATAATTTGTTTCGATGAGAAGCAAAAAGCCGATAAGAGATGATGTAAGAAAGATAATTTAAATACTCATACTTTATAAGCTCTGTTTTAGAAACTTTTGAATTTCAAGAAGTTTTAAGAATAATAAAGAAAGTACATTTCATATTACACTTCAAAACATGCAAGTTGGCTTAACGTAGCTGGAATAGAAATAAATTTATGGATATAGAATGTACCTGAAAGAATAAGAAATAAGGAGTTTTAATTAGTGAAACTACCGCTTATCAGGATAATAGAAATGAAAATAAATGTAAAATAAACTGGAATTTTACTAAAACTGATGCAGATGAAAAACTATCAAAATGTTATATATGATTACATGAATATAACAATAATTAATTTTTCATGACACTATTTTATCCATAAATAATAGCACGAATATAAATGGTGATTATATTATGGGTAGATAGGGTCCTAAACTTGGTTTTAAAGATGTTCCTTGTCCAAACAAAGACTGTGAAGATTATTGGGAAAATGAGAATGTGATTGGTAATGGAACTTATCAAAGCAAAAACGGAACTGCTCATAAATACTACTGCAAAACCTGTTCTAAAAGTCACATCCAATGCAAATACAATCTTACATGACTTAAGAACTAATGAAGAAACCGTTTTTTTAGCTTTAAAAATGATTCTAAAAGGTGTGAATCTTAGATCAGCAGCCGAAATCTTAGATGCTAAATTAGACACTGTTCGTAGATGGCTGAAAATATCTTCTGAGCATAGTGAAGAAGTTAACAAAGTATTAATGAAATAGAATTAATGAAATTAATCTCCCATTATTTGTTTACAGACGGCAAATCATTGTATAAAAAAAGCATTTATTGAATAGATACAATTATATTGAAAAATTCCCTAAAACTGGTAAAAGAGGAAAGTACCTAAAAAACCTAAACAAAAGCCTTTAGATAAACTAAAATACGCACAGATAATTATAATGATTTTGGTAAAGTTTGTCAATTATAAAATATCAATATCCAATATAATCTATTCAAATTTAATTTAGAGAATTTTTATAAGAAATAGTTAGATTAATAATTGATAAACATTACCATTATCACTATAAAAAGAAAAATGGCAACAAACTAACTAATATCATCAAAAAGATAATTTATGGAAAGAAAAAAGACATTAATGATTGTGACATTTCTTACAACGTATATCGAGCGAGAAAATCTGAATTTAAGACAAAAAAACAAAAAATTAGCAAGAAAAACATTACCTTACTCAAAAAAAGATGAATGGCTACAATATCATGCTACGTTACAAATGGCAGACCATAATTTTTCAAGACCTCATTTTTCATTAAGAAAAGAGAATATCCAAAAAATAAAAGACCATGTCTGGAATGGGATAAAGTAACCCCAATGATGTCTATTGGAATAACCAAACATCCTTGGTCTTTAAAAGAACTATTAACATACCCTTATCACAAAAATATCAGTAAATAAAAGGGTCAGCATCTAAAATTTAAACCTTATTAAAATAACTTACAAAAGTAATGTATATTATAATGATTTTGGTAAAGTTTGTCAATTTTAGTGGATTAAGTTCCAATGTTGTTGTATCCATTTTTTAGCACATTTTGTCTGTTTTAAAAATCTTTCAAAACCTTCAACAACTT
>JAITEE010000026.1 GCA_031282205.1 Candidatus Methanovirga aequatorialis
AATTACATGAATAATAAATAGTAAAATAAGCTGGAATTTCACAAAAAAACGCAGATGAAAATATTATCAAAATATTATGTTTGAATTAAACAATAAGAATTAAGTTGTCTTAACAATAGTTTACTAAGTTAATCAAAATAAAAAATGAGGGAATTTTATGTTAATAAAATTGAAAAAAATGATTATCGTGAACATCGTATATCAATTAGCAATCTCAGAGACACGAACATTTTATTACTGTAGACTCAAAGGAAATTCAAAGATTTTGAAGATTTTATTTCCTTTTTATATACTAAAAGCATGTTTCAAGTTAGTTGTTATCATAATAACATCCATTATTTATGGAAATTTAAGAAAATGGCCATTATTTACCCCAGAGGTAGATTTAAATGTTACTGAGAAATGTAATTTAAATTGTGACGGTTGCTCATACTTAATACCTCGTTATACTAATCCTGAGAATAAAAGTCCTAATCAAGTCTTTGAAGATTTAAACGTATATCTAAATGCTATTGACTATGTTGGGGTTATAAAAGTACTTGGTGGAGAGCCATTTTTAAATAGAGATTTAAGTGTATTAATTGATAAAATATGTTCCAACAAGAAAATATCTTGTAAATTTAACGAATTACTTATTATCACAAATGGAACTGTCATTCCTGATCAAAAAACATTGCATACGCTTAAAAATAATAGAAATAAAGTTCATATTTCTATATCCAATTATGGAGATAAAAGTAAGAGAGTTGTAGAAAAACTAAAAGAAAATGATTTAATATTTTTAAAAGAACCAGCATCATCGTGGTATGATATAGGTAATCTTGAAAATAAGAATCATGACATGAAAACTCTCAAAAATTTTTACTTAAAATGTGGTATGAATAAGCTTTGTAATTCTATTTTAAATGGAATATTTTATTTATGTCCTGTTCAGGCTCATGGTAGTGCCTTAAAGTTATTCAATTGGGGGGGGGGGGGGGTCCGAAGAATTTGTTGATTTAAGAAATTCTACGAATATTAAGGAAGAAATAAAGAGACTAAGAAAGTTAAAATATATTGAAACCTGTAATTATTGTGATTTTCCTTTAAAAATTCGGGCAGATAAAAGAAAAGATGAAATTAATGATTGATCCATCTGAAGCTTCTATTATTTAAACATATAAATAAGATGTGTATTTACAAAAGTTATATAAATTCAATTTTAAGTTTTGGATACCCAATCTGGTCTTAAATTTAAAATAAAGAATTTTAACAAATATCTATAGTTTATTATTTAATATTTATTTAAAAATAATATTTATTTAAAAAACAGAAATGCATAATATAGTGTTTTGGATATTTTATAATTTTATTTTTTCTTTGTTTTTATAGTAAATTATGTATATAAAATCTTATAGATATTTATAACAGATATACGAATTATTGGCACGACTAATCAAAAATAAGCGAAATTAAAAATAAACAAAATTTTTATGATGACTCAAACGCTTAAATAATTATATAAAAAATTTAATGTAATTTTTAACAATTAATCGTATAAATAAAAACTAAAAAATATAAGAAATACTATAACTAAATTTAATTTAAGGTTTTATAAAATATAATTAAATTAATAATTGATAAACATCAACATTATAAAATAATTTTTTACTACATTAATTTATTATACTATTGTTAAGACAATTTAGTTTTTACTACTATTATTTCAAATACAATATTTTGATAATTTTTTATCAACACCTTCTTCAGTGAAATTTCAATAGATTTTAGATTCATTTTCATCACGATAACACATGAATGTACTACTATATAAATTAATTTAATTAAATTGTCTTGACACTATATTAATTATTTTATTAAATAATTATATATTATTAATTATCTATTAATTAACTATTTATTAACTAATTAAAATCTTCAAAATATTATTTTATAAAAAAAATGCTTAATTTACTACTTCATTATTTCAGTAGATATTTTTCTTCTAATGGTTTGAATTTACAATCAATTTCTTTTCCACAGACACCAACAGCAAGTAAAAAAACTTCCTTATCCACATAAGGAGCATAATACTTCTTATCATAAATTTGTTGAAAGGCATCAGCTATTAACTCATCAAAAGACCTATCCATAGAAAACTTAATCTCACAAACAACAACAATATCACCTAAATCAATCACACCATCAAGAATACCAATATTCGTATCAACTTCTTCCTGAACCTTAAAGCCAGCACCGTGTAACCAAATTAGGAATAAATCCTGATAAAATGATTCTTTTGCTATGTGACGGTTATTGGAAACTTTACTGATCATCAACTGAAGATACTTCCTAACAGAATCCTCATCACACTTTAGAAAAGCATCATGCAAATGTTTATTAATAAATCGGACATTTTTATTTGAATAATCAGTAAAAGTACTTAATAAGTTCTCATAGAAAGAATTCTTAACCTCCATATTCGGAAAATCCAAAAAATAAGACATGGATCTTCTCTTCCTCACGATTTTTTGAATGGTTAAATAGCCAGTTTGAAATAGAAGAGCAGTGATATCATCACTAACAGACTCAAAATCCATCAAATCATTCTTACTCAAATTAGAAACCTCAAATAAACCTTCAATATCATCGTGATCCAAAGACCTATTTTTAATGGTTCTCATTAAAAGTGATGTTGTACCAGTAGCATACCAATAATTCTCAAAACTTTCATCTTCAAACAACATTAAAGTTGAATATGGATTATAAACATGATTCACACCATCCCAAGAATAACCATTATAATAAAAAGCAATCTCTTCTAAACATTCCTCATAACTATAATCATACTCCAAAGCAACAGCTTCAATATAATCTTTGAAATAGTTCTCTAAATCTTCTTTCCTATAACCACAAATCAAAGAATATTTTTTATTCAAAGTAATATCTTTAGGACTGTTTAAACCAGAGAAAACAGACACACCTGAGAATCTGGAAACACCAGTTAAGAAAACAAATCTCAAAAACTCATTTTTAGACTTTAAAATCTTATAAAAACTATTCATAACTTCTTTAACATCATCTAAAACAGTTTCATCCGAAATATTATCCACCAATGGAGCATCATACTCATCAACCAAAACCACAACTTTCTTCCCAAATTTTGTATGGATTTCATCGATTAATTCAGCGAAAATATCTGGTAGAATATCACTTTCTAAGTTAATCTTTTTTTCTTTAGCTATTCTTTTAATTTGATTAATTAAACTATTTTCTAAGATTTCAAACGACTTAGATTTAATCTCACTCATATCCAAATGAATCACAGGATATGACTGCTCCCAATCCCACTTATCATAAATATAAAGACCTTCAAACAAGTCTTTTTCTCCTTTAAAAAGAGACTCCAAAGTACTTAATAACAATGACTTACCAAATCTACGAGGACGAGAAAGAAAATAAATCTTCCCTGTTGTAACCATAGTGTGGATTTCTTTGGTTTTATCCACATAAACATAATTATTTTCAATTAACTCTGAAAAAGTCTGTATTCCCACTGGTAAAAGTTTCATCGTAATATTCTCCTTCTTTATTCTATGATCTGTGTTTAATGACTCATGTTTTTTTATAGTTAACTATTTAATTTAATAAATCAATTTGAAATGTTTCCATATTATAAAGTCTATTTGTTTTTTATAGTTAATGATTTAATTTAATAGATTTGTAGAGAGAAAACAAATAAATGATGAAATTCTAAATATAGAATTTTATTAAAAAATCTAATTTCTACTAAAAATATATATAGTTAAAATATAAATATCTATTTAATAACAAGGTGTTAGATTTTCATGAAAAATTCAAGATAGATGGATAGTTATTTAATAGGTTCTAAGAACTATTTCATGGTAGTTTTAAAAAGTACAATAATAAAATTCTTTAAATTCAA
>JAITEE010000068.1 GCA_031282205.1 Candidatus Methanovirga aequatorialis
CATATAAATGTTTATAAAAGAAGCAACAGACGATCATAGGAGAATTTGATTAACAACTGATGATAAATCCATGTATAAATCTATAGCTCATAAATTAGGGTTTAAACACAATTTATGCATATTTCATTTAATGAAAAGCTTTAGTAAAACCTTTGATAGTGAAATGAAGAAGTTAAACTTTGATTACAGTAGAAGATATCCGAATATTCGACTATGGAATCCTAATAAAGAGCTTACTTTACTCTAAAAACTATCAAAAAGCTAAAAAAACATTGAAATACTTATGGGATAAAAAAAATAATATACCAAAGTCATTTCAAGAATTTTTGAGGAAATTAAAAGAAAATTTTAACAGTTACATCTTAAAAATAAAAAGTTATCATCAACTAATAATGCAATGGAAAATTTTTTCGGAGTTATGTTTCCTGATAAGTTGAAAAAATTGTTTAAAACTGTTAAAGGAGTTGAAACATTTGTGATATTACATATTAAGTGATGGAATGACAGAATAATAAAAAATGTAACAGAATTCACAAAAAAATATCAAATACTCAAAAAATTAGGCACCATCATGTGAATTCTTTCCAATGTCAGAACGTGTTGATGGAAAATTATCAAAAAGGTTATATCCAATACTCAAATATCAAAAATAATTAAATTGTAATGGCTTTATTTATGAGAGTAATCATAAAGTCTGGAAAATGTATTGGTTTAAATTGGATATTATGATCTCTCCAAAACTGTTAGATTATCTTGATCATGAGTAGTGTGCCTTTCATGGTCCATTAAAATGTCTGGGTTTAATTTCTGCTGTTCCATACTGGAGACATTGATCTTAGTCTTTCGATCGATATTTTCATGGCTTCAACTACCTTTTCAACTTCTTCTTCAGTATTTTCTGGACCTAAGGTGAGGCGAAGGGAACCATGTGCATCGACATCATCGAGACCAATGGCTTTTAAAACTGGAGAAACTTCTAATTTTTTGGATGAACATGCAGAACCAGTTGCCCCAGCTATTCCATTTCCATCAAGAAGCAAAACTAAGCCTTCTCCTTCAATTCCAACAAAGTGGAAGTTGGCCGTTCCAGGAATCATTCTTTCGATATCTCCGTTGAGGTAGGATTCTTCGATTTCTAAGACTTCTTTAACCAGTTTTTCTTTTAAGTTGGATAGATGTTTCATATTACTATTTAATTCTTTTTTAGCCAATTCTGATGCTTTTCCAAGACCTACAATTCCAGAAACATTTTCTGTTCCAGAGTTTAGATTTTTTTCTTGTCCTCCACCATGAATAAATGGCTCTAATCTAATCCCTTTACGAACGTATAATGCACCAACACCTTTTGGCCCGTAAATTTTATGGCTGGAGATGGAGAGTAAGTCTACATTAAGATTGTCAACGTTAACAGGTATCTTTCCCACACTTTGAACGGCGTCTGTATGGAAAACAATCCCTTTTTCTCTTGCGATTTCCCCTATTTCTTTAATGGGTTGAATTGTACCTATTTCACTATTTACGTGCATTATGGTAATTAATATTGTCTTGTCTGTAATAGCTTTCTTCAAATCTTCTACTTTAACTATTCCTTCGTTGTAAACTGGGAGATATGTAATTTCAAATCCAAATTTTTCAAGGAAATTGCAGGTTTCAGCAACTGCAGGATGTTCAATCTGAGAGGTTATTATATGATTTCCAAGGGCCTTATTTTTAAAGGCTACTCCTTTAATTGCCATATTATCTGCTTCAGTACCCCCATTTGTAAAAACTATTTCCTCGGAATTGGCCCCAATTAAATCTGCCACTTTTTTTCTTGCTTCTTCCATGCCTTGCTTTGCTTCTCTTCCAACTTTATATATCGTAGATGGGTTTCCAAAGTATTTATTAAAATAAGGTTCCATTGCTTCAATTACTTCTTCTCTAACAGGTGTGGTAGCTGCATGATCCATGTATATCATAATTCAATCTCCTATTTTTTGTTAAAAGTTGACTACCATTATTAATGACACTTTTCTTATAGTTTAAAAATTAATTTTTTGCAAAAAAAATTGTATATTATTTAGTAGATTTACATCTTATTGTAGATAATATCATATCTAAAAAAATAATCACCATTTAATTATTTATATTTTAAATCAAAGATTTTTTAACCTTAATCATTTAAGTTTCCCTGACTTCCTATTGGAAATTCTTCTGAATTGAAAATAAATTTTCGATATTGTTAAATTACTAATATGTTGACATACTCTCCGACTGAAAATTCTAAAAAATCAGTCAGAGATTCTTGCTCTCTAATACAATTCAGTATTAAGCTACAGTTTCTTGCTTAGATAGCTCCAACGAGCCATAGTAGCACAAGCTTAGAGTTCCTGCATATCCTGCAGTACATTATTAAATTAAGCTACATTTAGATATTATCATGGGGCAGTAGCATCTCCATCTTCTAACTTATTGTCCTCTTTTAATTCTGTTTTCCAGTGTTGAGCTTGGTTGTCGCATACACCATTGAAACTAAGAATATTTAAATTAAAATATGTTAATTATATTATATATACTTTTTGATTTCATGAGGGTGTAAATTTTTGTGGAGTTTTTTTTAATTTTTCACATTTTCTTTATAAGTAAATTGTTGATTTTCATGAAAAACTCCACACTTTTTTACACCCTCGATTTCATTTCATATATTCTACATATATAAACCTTAGGATTTTGTAATACCTCTTCATAAAAATTATTATAAGTAAATAAATATTAATATAAGAATAATTAATATAATTTAATTATAATTAAATAAAGAATAATTAATTTAATAAATTTATTTAATAGAAAATTAAAAATTTTATCATAATAAATATATTGATGGAGATTAAAAGATGAAAGCATCCATAGCGGTTAATGGATATGGTACAATTGGAAAAAGAGTGGCTGATGCAGTTTCAGCTCAAGATGATATGAAGATTATCGGTGTTAGTAAAACTAAACCAGACTACGAGGCTAAAATGGCTGTTCACAAAGGTTATGATTTATACATAGCTATTCCAGAACGTGAAAAGTTATTTGATGAAGCTGGAATTGAAATAGCTGGAACAACTGATGATATGATTGAAAAATCAGATCTTGTTGTTGATTGTACACCAGGTAATGTTGGTCCTGAAAATCTTGAAAAATATAAGGCAAATGGTGTTAAAGCAACTTATCAAGGTGGGGAAAAGCATGATCTTACGGGATTGTCATTCAACTCCATTGCAAACTATTCTGACTCTGTAGGAATGGAATACACAAGGGTTGTATCCTGTAATACAACTGGAATGGCTCGTAGCTTAACTCCAATTAGTAAAAATTGGGGCATTAAAAAAGTTAGAGCTGTTATGGTTCGTCGTGGTGGAGACCCTTATCAGGTTAACAAAGGACCTATTAATGGAATTGTACCAAACCCACCTAAAGTCCCTTCTCACCATGGTCCTGATCTTGAAACCGTATTAAGAGGTGTAGATATTACAACGTTGGCTTTATTAGTCCCAACTACTCTTATGCATCAACATAATTTAATGGTAGAACTTGAAAATGATGCAAAAATCGATGATGTAATCGATGTGTGGGAGAAAAGATCAAGAGTTCTTTTATTAAAAGCGGAAGATGGTTTAACTTCAACTGCTGGGTTTATGGAATATGCTAAGGAACTTGGAAGAAATAGAAATGACTTATATGAGATTCCTATTTGGAGAGAATCTGTTAATGTTGTAGATGGAGAGTTGTTCTACATGCAGGCTGTACATCAGGAGTCCGATGTTGTTCCTGAAAATGTTGATGCTATAAGAGCATTATTAGAATTAGAAACAGATGGTGAGAAATCCATAGCTAAAACAAATAAGGCTATGGGAATTTTATAATCTTTTCTTTTTCACGACCCATACGACAATCGAGCTCATGGATAAGATATGAATTAAAGGCTATGAGAATCATAGTAAATCAATTAAGCATATTCATAGAACTGGACGGCAATTATTCCTTTTATCTTTAAAATAGACATAAATAGTTCAAAATAACACTTAGTAAAAATGTTTTTACACCATGGTTTTATAGATATTTAACTTTAAAAAATTTAAAAGTTTATATACTTGAAACCCAAATATATTGGATGTTATTAAATATCTAATTTTTGTATAAAAATTTTTTTTACTAATTTCTTTTTTTCTTTAAAGATAATATTCTTCTTTGTTTTTAAAAGGATTAGTTTTTTGTTTAATCATAATAAATTTATTGGATTTTAATTTGTAAGGTGTATATTAAATGGAAGGCGTTTCAAACCAAGAAGGATTTGGTAATTCTGCAGAAGAACCTGATAACTCGATATATGCTCTTAAAACTTCTGCTGGTCAGGAGAGAAATGTGGCCAGAATGTTAGCTGGAAAGGCAAGGGATAATGGAATTGACATTACTGCTGTTATTGTACCAGAGTCTTTAAAGGGTTATATATTGGTTGAATCTTCAACTAAGATAGATATGAAGAATCCAGCGTTAAAAATACCTCATTTAAGGGGACTCGTTGAAGGTAAAGGAACAGCGAATCATGGTAACACAATTTCTTTTGAAGAAGTTAAGAAGTTCTTAAGACCAGAGCCTATAATATCTTCTATCATGAAAGGTAGTATTGTAGAACTTGTTTCAGGACCTTTTAAAGGAGAAAGAGCTAAAATTGTACGTATTGATGAATCTCGTGAAGAAACTGTTCTTGAATTAATAGAGGCTGCAGTTCCTATTCCAATCACTGTTAAAGCTGATCAAATTAGAATTATACAAAAGGAGGCTGACTAATGGCAAATGATAGTGTTGAAGTTCTTATAGAAGGTGGAACTGCCACTCCTGGCCCACCTTTAGGTCCAGCAATAGGACCTTTTGGTCTTAATATGATGAAAGTAGTTGAAGAAATCAACAATAAAAGTGCTGATTTTAAAGGAATGAAGGTACCAGTTAAGATAATCATTGATAGTGTTACAAAGGATTTTGAGATTGAAATAGGCACTCCTCCAACAACTGCTCTTATTATGGATGAGCTTAAATTAGAAAAAGGGTCTCAAGATCCTGGATTAGATAAAGTATCTGACTTATCCGTGGAACAAGCTTTAAAAATAGCTCGTATGAAATTTGATTCTTTATTGTCCAATGATTATAAACATGCTGCTAAAGAAGTTATGGGTACATGTGTTAGCATGGGTATTACCGTCGATGGTAAAGATCCTCGCGAGGCTCAAAAAGCTGTTGATGATGGTGAATACGACAACGTTTTGGTTGGATAAAGATTCATGTTTATATTAATCAATTCAAAAATATGTTCTAGATGATACTTCAATATAATAACTTTTATCATAGATTTGAAAGAATACTATGACCATAGATTTGAGAGAATATTATGACTGAGAATCTGAATTGTTTCAGTCATAGATGAATTTCAAGTATCAATTCTTAGTTTCAACGGTGTATGCAAAAACCAAGCTCAACACTGGAAAACAGAATTAAAAGAGGATAAAAAAGA
>JAITEE010000088.1 GCA_031282205.1 Candidatus Methanovirga aequatorialis
GTTTATAAGTATGTGTATTTGAATGTACTTTTAGTAGGGATACTGATTTCCAAAGGTTACAAAGAAATTCAAGAAATTACAGGACTCGTTGATCACCAATAAATCAGACACCTTGTAAAAGAAATGTTTGATCTTATTAAACACAAGCCATAAATTTATAAACAACTGTTGAATAATATAAATTAAAAACTTTATTTAATAACCATGACTGAACAGAGAGTTGTTTTTTTTATGAGAGATTTACCATTGGGCATTAATACATTTGAAATCATACGAAATAATGATTACTTGTATGTTGATAAAACCAAATACATTTATCAGATGTTTAAACCTGGACAAAAATATTTTTTATCTCGTCCACGACGATTTGGTAAATCTTTGCTTGTCAGTACTATGGAAAACCTTTTTAATGGAAAAAAAGAATTATTTGAAGGTCTCTACATTTATGATAAATGGGATTGGGATAAAAGAAATCCTGTAATTAAACTCGACTTTTCAGAAGGAGATTTTGCTACTCTAAAGAAATTAGAAGTAAGTTTAAATGATACTTTAGAGGACGTTGCTGAAGATTATGATATTGAACTTAAGAGAGAGTCTGTACCTAATAAATTTGGTGAACTAATTAAAAAACTGAATAAAAAATATGATAAAAAAGTTGTTGTTTTGGTTGATGAGTACGATATTCCCATCATTCAAAATTTGTATAAATTTGACTTGTTAGATGATATTCAAAATACATTAAAAAGTTTTTATAACGTCTTAAAAAGAAGAGATGCTTATATCGAGTTTCTTTTTATCACTGGTGTTTCTAAATTTGCTAACTTGTCCTTGTTTTCCACATTAAATAATCCTGATGATTTAACTTTTGAGGATGATTTTGCTTGTATTTGTGGTTACACTCATGAAGAGTTACTTTTTTACTTTGAGGATTATATTAAACAATTACAACTTAAAGAAAATTTAAGCTATGATGATTTGGTCGATAAAATTGTTCATTGGTATGATGGTTACAGTTGGAATGGTAATGATAAAGTTTATTCTCCTTATTCTACATTGAAATTATTCAAAAGTAAAAAATTTAAGAATTATTGGATTAAAACTGCAACTTCTAAGTCATTAATTGATGTTTTTAGAAATTCTGATGATTATACTGAGATTTTAAATCCAATCATTGTTAATGAATCAAGATTTGATGATTTTAATTATGAAGATATTGATCCTGTCTCCTTTGCATTACAAACTGGATATTTAACTATCGTTAATGAAGAAGTGTTTAATGATATTATTCACTATAAACTTGAAATGCCAAATTTTGAAGTTGAAAGATCACTCTTTGATTATTTATTAGATTTAAATGTTGATTTAAATGACTTTTCAAAAATTAGACCAGCAATTATTAGGTCAATAAAGAGTCTTGATAACAACACCTTTCAAGAACAAATGAAAGGTTTCCTAGCAAAGGTACCTTCAAGAATACATTTAGATTATGAGTTCTATTATCAATCAATTTTTATATCTTGGTTAATGGCTTTAGGTTTTAAAGTCAATGGAGAGGATTCAACAAACAAAGGAAATATAGGCATGATTTTAGAAGAGAAGGATTTCGTTGTTGTTGGTGAATGCAAGTTTTCTAAAATGAAATATAAATCTAAAATTAACGAACCAGTAAAATCTTTTGAAAAAATGATATGTGAGGCTGTAAATCAAATAAATGAAAAGAAGTACTATGAAAAGTATTCCAATAAGAAACTGTATTATGTTGCTTTTGCCTTTGCAGGTAAAGAGGTTGAAACTAAAATCTTCGAAAAACAAGGTTGAGATCTTAGACAAAAACTCTAACTAAACAATACATGATATTAATGTTTTGCGAAATGATGTAGTACTTTATATTAGTCTTTTACCAAAACGTTCATAACATTCATTGACACATGATTATCGATTCTAGTAGGATAACAATGGAATTTTATGTTATAGTGATAATGGTAACGTTTATCAATTCTTAGCTTAATTCTTTCTTATGAAAATTCTCTAAATTAAGTTTAAATAGATAACCTTGGATATTGATATTTTATAATTGACAAACTTTACCAAAATAATTATAATAAGATTTAAATAAAAATTAATTAAAAAAAAAAATGATATTCTAAAATCAAATGATTAATTACAAATATTTCTTGTTCCAATATAGTTTGTTTTTATATTTATTGTTAATTTAAATGGTCTTTTATAAAAGTTTTTGGATACGTCTTCATTTTTTAGTAAGTTCTTGGTAGAGAAGAGGTAAGAATGTGCCTATATCTGTTACTATACTAACCACTTGGGCACTACCACGATCTGCAAGTTTAGTAACCGTTGAAGGGTTAATATCTACACATATAGTTTTAACTTTTGATGAGATTATGTTTCCAGTAGCTATTGAATGTAACATTGTAGCTATCATGATGACCATATCAACATCTTGGGAATAATGTCTCATTAACTCTTGAGCTTCAATAGAATCTGTTATTACATCGGGAAGTGGTCCATCATCCCTAATTGAACCAGCTAAAACATACGGAACCTTACTTTTAATACACTCATACATGACGCCTTTTTTTAACACACCGTTTTCAACGGCGTTTTTAATGGAACCTTGAGCGTTGATCTCATTGATTGCCCTAATATGGTTTCTATGACCCTTGTTTACAACGTTCCCTGTTTTAATACAAACTCCAAGAGATGTTCCATATAGGGCATTTTCAATGTCATGGGTTGCCAACGCATTCCCAGCGAATAAACAATCGACAAATCCATTTTTGATCATTTTAGACAGTAAATTAGCAGAGCCAGTGTGAACTATAGCTGGACCACCGACAATAGCTATTTTCCCACCGTTACATTTAATTTCTTTGATTTCATCCCCGATATTTTTTATCGTTGATTTCAATGGTTTTTCTGATGAAACATCACTGTTCATAAATTCAAAAACACCTTTCTTACCTCTTGGTCTTTGTGGGGGAGTAACTTTAATACCTTCTCTTCCAACAACGATCAAATCTCCTTTTTTGACTTTGGAAATAGTTTTACAAGATGCCCGTTTGTTTTCTTTGTCAATGGTTATCATACAATCCATTTCAATATTCTCAACTAAAATCCAATCGATATCATATAAAATGTGGGTGGTGTGGTTTGTCGTTGAATAAAAATCAGGGGGGACAACTTTATCTTTAGGAGACTCTATTAACTCAACTTCTTTTATTTCAGATATTGAAGCACCTATTTCACTTAATTCATCCAATATACTGTCTAATAAAATAGGTGAATCAGCGTATACAACGATTCTTGCTTTGCTAATATCTGATTTTCTCTTTCCAACTTCAAATTCAAGAATTTTAAAGTCTCCACCTTGATTCATAATTGTATCCAATGCCTTTGGCAATACTAAAGAATCAATGATATGACCAGATAGTGTAACCTCTCTTTGATTCATTTTTTCATCCTTTATGTTTAATTTAAATAAATTTAGCCATTTAACGATTGAATAGGGGTTCTGTCATGATCTTGTCTTGTTGTTTATAAATATTTTTTATTGGAACATTAATATAATATTTATTAGAAACTAATATATTAGTTAAATGGTATAATGAATATGTTAATCGATATTTTATGTTTATATGATTGGCTATATTTTCAATGGAGATATTCACAGAACAATTTTCATTGTCAAATTAATGTATGATGGGCTTGTGGCCTAGTTTGGAAGGGCGTATGACTCCTAATCATACGGTCGGGGGTTCAAATCCCCTCAAGTCCGCTTTTTTCCTCTAATTCATTGTTTTTAAAATTGGAATCCACGGATTTGGATCTAACACCATGTTTTTAAGGTTATCTGATTCTTTCCACGATTTTGAATGTTTTATAAAGTAACTTATAGTACCATGTTTCTAGGTTGGACTTAACGTTATCTAACTCTTTCATAATGGGAATATTTTGAGGGCACTTCTTCTCGCAGACTCCACATTTAACACAAAGGGATGCATAAGATCTATTTTCAACTGTTTTAAGTAGATAAAAAACGGAATAATAGATTCTTCTTTTGAAGATTTTTTTGTCGTTATAGTATGAAAAAGATAGGGGAATATCCACTCCAGATGGGCAGGGAAGACAATATCCACAACCAGTACAATCAACAGCCACGTTATCTTTAAAATTCTTCTTTAACTTATTAATAAGTTCAAGCTCACTTTCATTTAATGAGTTGGGTTTTACTTCAGATGCAATGGATACGTTCTCCATAATATCTTCCTGGCTACTCATTCCAGATATTACGACATCGATTCTTTCATCGTTCCATAACCATCTTAAAGCCCATTCAGCAGGACTTTTTTTTATTGGAAAGTCTTCAATTAGCTTTTTACTTTCCTTTGATAATTTGTTAATTAACATACCACCTCTAAGTGGCTCCATAATCATAATCCCCACGTTTTTCGATGATGCATATTCCAGCCCCTCTTCTCCAACTTGATAATTTTCATCGATGTAGTTGTACTGTATCAAAGTCATATCCCAATCATAACCATCCAGAATCTTTTTAAAGTTATTGATGTTACCATGGAATGAAAATCCGAGATTTTTTATCCTTCCTTTCCTTTTCTCATTTTCAAGAAACGATAAAACACCCATCTTCTTAAAATTTTCCCAGTCTTTGAGAGTGATATCATGTAAAAGATAGTAATCAATGTAGGACGTTTGAAGTCTTTTTAACTGTGTTTGAAAGACTTTTTTCATATCTTCAATGTTTTTAATTCTTAAAATATGTGCTTTAGTGGCGATTTTAACCTTTTCTCTATAACCATTAGATAAAATCTTTCCTAAAACTTCTTCACTTTGAGGGTACATATAAGCTGTATCAAAATAGTTAACGCCGTTATTGATGGCGGTTCTTATTTGCTTTTTAGTTTCTTCAAAATTGATCCTACCATTTTCACGAGGATATCTCATACATCCATACCCCAATATAGAAAGTTCATCCCCTGTTTTATCTATTCTTTTATATTTCATAGAAAGACCATTTCTATTCATTAATGTAACCGTCTCACGTGTGTATTAGATATATCAATAGACGGAGTTGCAACAATATTCACATATAATTCGTAACTGTCTAATGTGTGTATTAGATATACTCTTTTTTTATGGATAACGATCTGCACCGATGAAATTTATTATTACGCTGTTGTACATTTATTTTATAAGATTTGATTTTTATATTTTTTGATTTTAAATGGTATATATTTTAAATGAATCCAAAAAGAGTACTATGGATATAAATATCCGATTTTATTATGGTGTTCAATTATGATTTTAATAAGGTAATATTGAATCAGCTTTGATTGAAATAACGCATTTTTAATTAAACACGATACAAAAATATGATGAACTCCGTAAAACCGTAAACCTTATCAGAATTTTGACGGTCAATATAAGATTTAGTTTTGAACTAAAGAGAATTTCTATTAACCTCAGGAAATTCTCTATGATACACTATAATTTTATTATCTTATAAATGTTTCGATTTTATTCTCATCTTATAGCCTATCTAATACATCCTCTAAAATTAAT
>JAITEE010000105.1 GCA_031282205.1 Candidatus Methanovirga aequatorialis
AAAACCACTTATATCAAAACCCCATATTTTTTTTACTCATATAAGATTATTACAACTCATTATATATAAATTTAACGGTTTTTAACTAAAATTTAAAAAATAATTGTTGCACAGCCAATTATCTTGACGTACTCTCTGACTGATTATTTTGTGTGTTTCAGTCGGAGTACTCTTGCTCTCTAAATACTAGAATTAGTATTATGAGCTATAGTTTCTTGTTTAGATAGATCTAAATGAGCCATAGTAAGCACAAACTTAAATTCCAGTTTGTCCAACGGTACATTGTATTATTTATTCTTATAACTTCGTTAAGAATGGTAATAGCTGCATTAATATCTCTATCATGTTTAGTCCCACATTTTGGACAAGTCCATTCACGAAGGGTTAATGTCAAATCTTCTTTTTTATATCCACAACAGTTACAAAGCTTTGATGATGGGAAAACTTTACTTACTTGTATAAGTTTTTTATCATGCCATTCTGCTTTGTATTTTATCATGTCAACTATCTTTGACCATCCGATTTGACTGATATTATGATTTTAAATTTAATCGTTGGAATCACATTAAAATTTAATTTAAAGTTTTATTATAACTATATTCTTATAATTATGATAAATTCATGGATTAAATAAAATTTAAAGAGTAAATATTGGAATTAAATTTAGCAAAATCTTTAAAAATTTGGTTTTTGGCCACGACTCGATTTATGGATATTCTTTTTTAATTAAACGACTGCTGACTGATTTGTATGCATTTATGAATTTTAATAATTGAATTTGTGATTTATGCTTTAAACAACAAATATTATATGGTCTGATTCAGAATTAGATTCCTCTAATCCCATGTCAAAGCTAATAACATTCTTGTTAAAAGATTTCAATGATAAAACCTCCATAGTTATTCGATTGTTTTAAATTAAAAACGTATTGAATAAATAGAACAACACAAACCATCAAATCTATAAGTACTTAGTTATGTAACCATAACGACCGTAGTACATTAACAACATTGATGAGTTGGTTAATATCAACGTTATAATTAATATCTCAAACAACAGACCCTTATTAAATTTCATAATTTAACCGCCTTCAAACGTGTGAAAAAAGTAGTTTTTTCATGAATTAATATATCTTCCTTGGGTGTTATAAACTTCACCATCATCCATAATAACTTCTCCTCGAAGTATGGTCATAACGGCCGTTCCTTTATACTCCACACCTTCAAATGGACTATATTCCGCCTTAGTATAAAACTTATCAATATTTAATTTCCCTTCTTTTTTAATATCCAATACTGTAAAATCAGCGTCATACCCAATAGCCATTTTTCCTTTAGTTTTAAGATTAAAAACTCTGGCAGGATTACTACTTAATCTTTCAAGAACAGTTTTTAAGTTTAGGTTTCCTTTATTTACTTGAGTAATTAAAAGAGGAACCACAGTTTCTAAACCTGGAATCCCAGATAATGAGTCCCAAACTCCTTTATTCTTATCATCCAAAGTATGGGGGGCATGATCTGTTCCAACAACATCAATATCCTTCAACCGATCAACAATTAAATTTTCATCCAATGGTCTGAGTGGCGGATTTGTTTTAGTTACCGTTCCATATATATTAAACGATTCGTTTGTAAGGAGCAAATGGTGTGGTGTCACTTCAGTACTTACTAAATCCTTTCTTTTAAAAGATTTTTTATTCTTTGAAGTTTGAAAAACTATGTTCTTCTTTTTTTTAAAGTCCATAACAGATCTTAAACCTGCCTTTGTACTTAGATGACAAATATGAATAGGCACACCATATTTTTCACTTAACCTTAATCCTTGATTAATAGAACTAAGTTCTGAACTGGTATCTCTTATATGACTATAATCAATAGCTGAAACTTCCTTCTGCCTAAATAGTGCACTATTTTTCTCAATTATCTCCTTGTTTTCACAGTGTAAACTTAACCTGTAATCGTCGTTCATTTCCTTATTCAGTATGGACAAGTTCTTAAAATTTTCCTCTATTTCATGATCTAATCCTAAATCCATGAACATCTTAAATGAAATCGGCTTAAATTCGACTATTTTTCTTATTTCATCTAAACCGTTGATCCCACTATGGAGTCCAAAATCAACCAAACTCTTGTTTTCACCTATTTTTATTTTATCTTTAAAACTCTTGTAGGTGTCCGTTTTTGGATCGGTATTTGGCATGTCAAACACCATAGTGAAACCTCCATTAGCTGCTGCCATAGATCCAGTTTTAAAAGTCTCCTTTTCAGGGAACCCAGGGTCTCTAAAATGTACATGTGGATCGATGAAACCAGAAGAGAGAATATTGTATTTAATATCTATAATCCTCTCTCCTACAATAGGACTTTTTGATATTGTCTTGATTTTCCCATCCTCAATCCCAATAAAACATGGGTTAACTTCATCGATTAACCTACAATTTTTTAAAACTAAGTCCATCTAAATCCCTGAAAAACCTGTATTTTTTAT
The DNA here is from genome assembly GCA_031282205.1 of Candidatus Methanovirga aequatorialis. Classification (GTDB taxonomy): domain Archaea; phylum Methanobacteriota; class Methanobacteria; order Methanobacteriales; family Methanobacteriaceae; genus Methanovirga; species Methanovirga aequatorialis. Next base: position 2,488 of record JAITEE010000105.1, read on the forward strand.
CATTCATGATCATGATATTGACCGTGTGAATTCTTTAATGATGAATATTTTATTTGTGTTGGTGCTTTTCATGTTATTCCACCATGAACTTTACTCAAAAGGTATCATATTTTTTATTTTTTCATCATTTATATATTTTACTTAACCATCAACTCGTTATTCTCATTCCATAGTAGAAATTAATTTTATTATAAGTATTCTTTATTATATATTGGACTACCAAAGATTCCATTACTACATTTAACCATTAATAGATATTAAAAGTTTGTATTGGAGGGATTTATTTTTTATGAGATTTTTTGATCCACTGGACGACTATTTGTTTTCTCAATACATGGCAAGTGAAGGAATGGAGAACCAATTGAAATCATTTATAAACGCAGTGATTTTAGAAAGTGATGATTTAAATAGTTCTGATAAATCTTTTGATCAAACTTTTCTATCTAACGATAGAAAAAAAAGTTAGAACATGAAGCTTTTGTTTCTAAAAATTATGATCCAATTGGATTTATTGACATTATTGCAAATAAGATGATTGCAGGAGAAATTAAAGGCAAAAATAATGAAGAACATTAACCCAAGTAAGGCGTATATTTGTTTTGATAATGCTAATCCTAATATACTCATTGAAACAAGTACCATATCCTTTTCATTAATTACATCTTCCTTAAAAATTAAATTTAAAAATAAACATATTGTAAAAAGAGACAACGCAGTGTTTAAACTATCAGCTGAAATTGAAACAGCAAGATAAAGTGACATGGGCATTAATGCAATTAATAGGAACATATATTTCCCAATAGGAACAATTTTTATACCAAAATAAATGATGATTGCATATATCAACAGTTAATCAAACGACCAAAGTACATTAAAATCAAAGGTGAACCATTGAACAATTGCCCGACCTTGATAACAGACGCAACACCTAAATAAGGAAGAGGCATATATTTACCAGTACTAAGACTATCTACCATGTATACATTATCAACATCCAATGGTCTATTAAATTGGCTGTAATGATTTCAACTTTAACATCACTTATTTTAATAATAATACAACCGAAAAACATTTTATTCTCTTTGATAGTCTGAGAAAACATGTTGTATTCTTTATTTTTTTTGTTCTTTCCAGCATGATTCTACGAAGTGGATTTTACAGTAACTACAATATCGTCTGCCAGGACCTGCTGATATGTTGTCACGTTTGTTACAGAAAGGGCAAGTACCAGGGTTTATTTCTGGTGGGTTACTTTTGATTGAATATATTACTATGATTACTATTGAAATCACAACACCTACAGCCAATATTTGTATTAACATCTAATCACCTTTTATCAATAAGCTTTTTTAATAAGTCCTTTTTCTATTTCAAGAGTCGTGGCCAAAAGTCGTTTCACTAAAATTTTGAATTTCTTTATTTTAAATTTAATCGTTTGAATCACATTAAAATTTAATTTAAAGTTTTATTATAACTATATTCTTATAATTA
>JAITEE010000121.1 GCA_031282205.1 Candidatus Methanovirga aequatorialis
CTAAAAGTACATTTTTATATTGAAGTTTAAGCTAAAATACTTGATTTTAAGTTTTAATATGATTAATAAATGAATAAATAAGCTTTGCTGAACATGCGAAAAATAACTCTCATTAAAAAGCTTTAAAGTGAAATTTAAATATTAAATTGGATTATTTAATGTTTTTAAAGTTTATTAAATTGTATTTATAATATTGATAAGAGAATAATGATTATTATTGGAATATAATCTTTAAAAAATTGTTTAAGATTTGTTGAAAAATTAAAGATTCATACGTTCTTTTATTTAAATTTAAGAACAAATATTGATTTTATTTCAATTTTCACGATTAAATACTATGTACTTTTAGATTCCAATATATATGAATCATGATACAGTATGAAATAAGCATGGAAAATGCTCGAAAATTCACTAAATTTCTAACACCCTATTTATGAAGAGATCGTACAAAAAAACAGAGACGATTATTATGAGATCTCATAACGATACGTTAGCAATAAAATAAAAATCGTATCCTTATTAATAACATATATATTTTTCTATTTATATTAAATCGTAAATTACTTTATAAGTGGAGTACTAATATTTAGGTGGTGATATAAAATGAAGTTTGGTATAGAATTTGTTCCAAATGAACCAATTGATAAAATTGCAAAGCTTGTTAAATTGGCAGAAGATGTAGGTTTTGAATACACTTGGATTACTGACCATTATAACAATAAAAATGTATACGAAGCCTTAGCTATTATTGCTAATGAGACCTCAACCATTAAATTAGGACCTGGTGTAACCAACCCTTATGTGAGAAGTCCAGCAATAACTGCAGCAGCAATAGCCACTTTAGATGAAATTTCAAATGGTAGAGCAACCCTAGGTATTGGTCCTGGTGATAAAGCTACCTTTGATGCACTTGGAATCGAATGGACTAAACCCGTCAGTACCATTAGAGATTCTGTAGAAACCTTTAGAACCTTACTTTCTGGTGGAAAAACCAGTGGTGGGGCCCAGTTAGGTGGAGTTAAAGCGGTCCAAGGAAAAGTGCCTATTTATCAAGGAGCTCAGGGCCCTAAAATGTTAGAAACCGCTGGAGAAATAGCTGACGGTGTTTTAATTAACGCATCCAATCCAAAAGATTATGAAGCCGCCATTCCTTTAATCAAAAAAGGAGCTGAAGCTGCCAACAAAAAGTTATCCGACGTTGATGTTGGTGCATACACAGCAACCTCCATCGATGAAGATTCTGCAAAAGCTGCAAAAGCTGCTAAAATCGTTGTAGCCTTCATCGCTGCTGGTTCACCTCCTCCTGTTTTAGAAAGACACGGATTACCTGCAGGTATTAATGAAAAACTCGGTGGTTTAATTGGTAAAGGTGACTTTGGTGGAGCCATTGGTGCAGTAGACGATGCATTACTTGAGGCATTCTCTGTTGTTGGAACTCCTGATGAATTCATTCCAAAAATTAAAGCTCTTGAAGATGGTGGAGTTTCACAATATGTAGCAGGTTCACCAATTGGAGCTGACAAAGAAAAATCAATAAAATTATTAGGGGAAGTTATATCAAGTTACTAAACCTAATTTTTTTTATTTTCTATTCTTTTTTTTAAAAAAAAACTTGTAAAATTGTGATAATAATCAAATTATCGATGTTCTAATGTTAAAATCATTAGCTATTCTATAAATCCTTTTATTAAGCTTTTCTTGATAGAACCTACTTGAATAATTCTTTTCTTTAAACATCATACTCGTTCTCTCATGAACTTCTGGATAATTTTCTTTTAAAAGATTTAAATATCTATCTCTACTATGATTACCACAATCTCCAAAAAGAGTTAAAGAACCATGAAGCACGTAGTCAACATTACATTTCTTAAAATCAGAGAAAACCTCATTTAAACACTCTTCACTATCACTAAGAAATGGAAGAATTGGCATTAAAATAACACCAACTAAAAAACCCTCTTTTTTTAATTTGTTAATTGTCTCCAATCTTTTTGATGGTGCAGGTGCGTTGGGTTCAAATACTTTGGCTACTTCATCGTCGGTAGTAGAAAATGAAAACGATATAATCGATTTTAGCTTATGAAGTTCACATTCTTCTATAGTTTGGTTTTCAATCCCATGAGTTGCTTTAACCACAACGTCCTCTGGTAAAGCAGCTGATTTTTGAATTTTCTTTAAAATATCCATATCCCTTAATATAAGATCCGATTTGGTTATCACATGCACTGAAAACCTAAATCTGTTAACTACTTTAAGTACGTCTCTTGTTAAACCCAATTCTTTTTCGATTGGCATATAACAATCAGTTGCAGAACCCAAATTTAATATCCCTCTTTCGCCAGATTTAGCTTTATTCTTCAATTGAGTTTTTAATATTTTATAAGCGTTCGATTTAACCACTAAAGAACTTGTATTGTTGCCATATTTACTTCCATTAACATAACAATAAGAACAATCAAATGAACATCCCATATAAGGATTTAAACTATAATCATCCATGAAAGATGATCTTTCACCCTCTTTTTTATTTAAGATCGTTTTAACGTCCTTCAACTCAAATGAATATTTTTTAGCTATTTCCACAAACTCTGGTTTCATGATACCTTTAAAAATCCTAAAAAGCGATCAAAGAGTTATTGCGACCGCTTCATAAACATTATCAAGTTTTTCAAGCTCTTTTATAACATTAACAGGCACAGGATTATCAACCGTAAGAACCATAATAGCTTGACCTCCTCTTATATCCCTACCAACCTGCATTATACCAATGTTAATATCATGTTCACCCAATTTAGATCCTATAACACCAATTGACCCAGGAATATCTTGATATCTTGCAAGAAACATGTTTTTCTCTGGTTTAACGTCGACACGATAATCGTTTATCTTAATTATTCTTGATTCATACATCTGAGTACCTTCAATAGTAAAATTGTCATTTTCAGTCCTTGCCTTAACTCTAATTATAGAGTCGTAAGTCTCTGCATTGGATTGTTTACCCACGACCACATTAATATCTCTTGATTTTGCAATTGAAAAAGAATTAATGGTGTTAACAGGTCTATTTAATACAGGACTTAGAATTCCTTTGAGAATGGTTCTTGTAAGCATTTCCTGATTTTCAATCTCCGAAAGTTCACCGCAATAAACAACCTCAAGAGTTTTAATTTTCCCTTTAACAAACTGTGAAATAAATCGACCTAACTTTTCACTGAGACTGAAGTAAGGTTTAAGTTTTTGAAAAGTTACTGGGTCAACGACAGGTAAATTCAATACATTTTTAGGAGTTTTACCTTTAAAAACTTTTGTGACCTCATCAGCAGCTATTATAGCGGCATCTCTTTGAGCTTCTTGTGTGGAAGCGGCAATATGAGGTGTTAAAATAATATTCTCCAATTCAAAAAGTTTACTACCTCCTGGAGGCTCATTTTCATAAACATCTAAGGCAGCTCCAGCTATTTCACCGTTTTTAAGTCCATTATACAATGCTTCCTCATCAATTATTCCGCCACGAGCACAATTAACTATAAAAGTACTATTTTTCATGATTTTAAGTTCTTTAGTAGAAATTAGGTGTTTTGTTTGAGGAGTTAAAGGAACGTGTATTGTGATAACGTCAGCTTCTTTTAAAACAATTTCAAGGTCTGTTAACTCTGTGCCCATCTCTTCAGCCACCTTCTCTTGTAGATATGGATCATAAGCAATCGCATCCATTTCAAACGCTTTACATCTACGGACAACTTGAGATCCAATTCTACCCATTCCTACAACACCAAGTGTTTTATTTCTAAGTTCGCTCCCAAGAAATTTAGATTTTTCCCATTTCCCATCTTTAACAGATCTATCTGCAATTGGTATTTTTCTTGCGATGGCTAAAATTAAGCCCATGGTATGTTCCGCAACAGTGACTGTAGTTGATTCAGCCGTATTTACAACCATGATGCCTTTATCAGTAGCCGCACTAAGATCGACATTATCTACACCTACACCAGCTCTTGCAATTATTTTTAGATTATCTGCTTTATCGATAACATCCTTTGTTAATTTAGTTCGACTTCTAACTATAATTCCATCATAATCATTAATCGTTTTAATTAAATCTTCATGAGATATTTGTGTATCAACCACGACTTCAGCAACTTCTTTTAAATTATCAATTCCTTCTTCGTCAATGGAATCTGCAATCAGTACTTTCATTCTTTTCTCACCTTTAATTAAATCTTAATAAGACAAGAATCTATTTCAATTAAATATGTTTATAATAATGTGTAATTCAATACATTTATATTTTTAATTTTAAGGATAGTAATTAAGGGACTGTAAAAAATTGAGAGTGTTCATTTCTGTATTTATTGCAAAAATTTTTAAAGTCACATGCATCACAAGTTCTGTTGTCCCCGTCGGCCTTCCATGAATTTTTTATTGAAGTTCCTATACCTTCATTTAGTGTGGATTTCTCAATATCATTCACGACGTTATCAAACTCTCTTAAAGCTTTTTTAACTTTTTCATCATTAATTTCAATTATTCTAATAGATCTATCTAATTTAAATGAATCTGAAAGTTCAGGAAAGTTTTTTTCAGTTCCATCCCAATCTTCAATTAACTCTCTATCTTCTTTACTTATCTCAACATCGGTTTTATTACTTTCAACATCTCTCTTTATAACGAGTAAATCCTCGTTTGAAGGAAGAAGTTCATTTAAATAAAAAATTATTCCAGATATTATTGGCCTTGAATTAGCCTGTCTACATCTAAGCCAGCTGTAAGTCAATATTTGCCACTGATGATAGTTCCAAGTAGATCTATGTTCTAAATGATTAGAATCATATTGTGGTCTCTTCATTCCTTTATAGTCTATTATTATCTCATATTCTTTTTCAGAGTTTATATGATTTTTCTTATAAAAATTTTCTTCTTTTAAATAGTCTACAATTAAATTATCCTTAGAAATGGAAGAATTTATTTTTAAAGAACTTATTACATCTATTACTCCATTAACACAATAAAAATCCGAACGTCGGTTTATCACGTCTTTTAAAGGCATTTTTCTTAAACCCTTAATCAAAACTTCAGCTGAGTCCATTAAAGGAAATAAGTGTTTCCCCCATAAGTTAATTGAATTCTCAATTCTTGTACTTATAATTCTTTTTGAAGGATCTTCATCACTTTCACCTACACAGTTATAAGGAGTAAAATATTTTGGATTTGGTGGATATAAACCCCTTGCCTGCATTCTTTGATCAATCTTTTCTTCAATTGGTCTAATATCCTTTAACCAATCCCATGGAAATTGGGTTTTTTTAAGTGTCCATACAGTGTACGCCTCCTCCATGACCCCATGAACAAACTCCCCAAACCAAAGTTGTAACGGTCTTGATGGTGGTAAAAAACCCTTATTCTGATATCTATATTGAAGATTACAAGTTAAAAAAGATAATAAGTCTCCAGTTAAGCTATATTCTGGAATGTTATACTCCTTAGATTTTGTTGACAGTTTCACTTTAATTGACAACTCCATGCGTGATTAAAAATTTCTTAAGGTCTCTAAAACTAAACAAAAAACATGACGATAACAACTCATGTTAGCGGTTCAACACTAACTAGCTTAGAATAACAATATCTTTCTGCAGTTGTATACCCTGGAGGCCAACAAGTCCCCATTATCAACTCTTTCGCACCTTTTTCAAATTTAATAGGATTGGTTCCATAATCGTATCTTATATCATCATTTGAAGTCACCTCGTAACCATATCTCTTTTGAGTTAAAAAATCATTAATATATACTCTATCTCCCTTTACAAGAGTATGTAAACGATTAAATGGTGCCGAATAAGTTATATCATGGCCTAACAATCCCATAGATCCTTTTTCTCCAGGATAATAGCTATTATCGTAATGATAAACACTTTTATACTCGTTTACAGTATCACTCCTTATATTCCAGTTACAACTCAATTTTGGTATTACGACGGTTCCAAATACTGGATTTTTAGTTAACGTCTTACTATTTATCTTCATATTGTTCTTGATTATGTCTACAACATTGGAATTGTTTCCATAAAGAATGATACTATAAATAGCATTGTTTTTATTGACCCATAACTCTTTCACTACTTTGGAACTGTCATTTTTAAGAGTGTAGCTATTTTCATAAACTTCAATATCATTTATTTTTTCTTTTTTATTAGATTTTAATTTAAGTTCACTTTCACTTCCATCTAATTCCTCAGGAACAAAATTTTTAGGAATGTTGTATCCTGAAGGAGTATATTGCCTATTTATAATAATCTCGCCTATTTTAGGGTTGGTTAATTTATCAATGTAACTCCCATCATCAACACCATCGTTAGTCGAATAGTTCCCAAACTTCCAAGTTTCAGGATACTTAAATGAAAGTTCATTGAACGTGTAGGTTCTAAGAGTCTCGTTGGTTTCATTTATATGATTATCTTCTTCTGTAATCATGATTATAGTTGTAGCTATACTAATCATCACAAACACACATATCATTATTATTAAAGTCCTATTTCTCATTATAACACCTTTTAATTTTTATTCATAATTCATTAAAGTTCTCTAGCAAATATTAAATTTCATAGACATCAATAAAGTGAATCCATGTACATGAAAGCTAATTTTGTAAAATTTTAAATGTAGTGAACTTGATAACGTTCTTAAAAAATAAACTCTTTAAAATCGTATTTAATCAATATAAATTCTTTTATAACATTAAACAACCATTTTTAAAAGATATAATTTTAAAACAAATATTTTAATAATACTAAAATTAAAAATAAAGAAAAAACAAGTTTTTTCTGATTGAACAAGTTCAATAAAGAAAATAAAAAATTTTCTAAATTAAAACAAAGTTTTAATTAAGGAAAACTTCGTTTATTCACAAAATGAATAATGATCTGATTTCTTTCAAACTATCTCAGACATATAAAATATAAAAACTTTCTTTTATTACCTGTGTAACAATATGCAATATCAAAAGTCTCTTAATAAAATTGTTTATTAATAACTCTGATATAAACTTGTGTAACAATATGCAATATCACATATTCTCCATATATTACTTTATATAGTTATATATATTCTATTGACTTAATTCAACAATTGAATCCTTATTATAATAAACTCTTTCTGGACCAAAACCGATTACTCCATCACTACGAGGATAAAATGAAGGTAAAATAGTATTTATATTGTAATAAACTTGGAATAACTTCTTTTTTGTATTACCATATTTATCAATATTTACATCCAGATATTGAGAATTTAAAGGCTCTGGTTTGGCTTGTTGGTGATGATAATAATAAACTGGAAATTGTCTGTATTTCAGATCTGGATATTTTTCTTGCATTCTTCTCATCGCCTCATGACAAGCATGATGATCTGGATTTCCATCACCAGTCGTCGTGTAAAATATTGTGTACCCTTCCTTCAGATATAAATTCTCCATGACTTCAAATGCTTCGTCGGTGGTTAACGTACCATCATCAATATGATGCATTGAATAATCACTCACGTTAAGTATCATCATCACCTGCTTAAAAGAATCCTCACGAATTATGCCTTTTCGACCCGCCTCACTCTCATTTTTAGAAATATTAAGGTTGTAATAATTATCCACTATACGTAGTGTAGGAGACAAACTATTTCCTGACGTCATTAAATCAAAATGAAGCTTATATCCTTTTTCTATCAACAGGAATATTAGACCTCCAGCACCAATGGTTTCATCGTCAGCGTGAGGAAGAATAAAGGCTACTTTTTTTGAGTCGTCATTCAAATGACAGAATATGTATACAGATAACAAAGATAAAACAACAATCCCTACCACCATTAAAACATGTTTATTCATACTTATCACCTATACATCGCCACCACTTTAATTTGATTAAAAGTTTATTTGATCAAAGTTAAATCAAATATTTCATTAAATAGAATTATAATAAATTCTTTCTGGACCAAAACCGATTACTCCATCACTACGAGGATAAAATGAAGGTAAAATAGTATTTATATTGTAATAAACTTGAAACATTCTTTTTTTCATGTTACCATACATATCAACATTCACATCCACATATTGAGAATTTAAAGGCTCTGTTGGTTTTGTTATGCCTCTATCGTAGAAATAATAATAAATTGGAAATTGTCTATATTTCAGATCGGGGTATTTTTCTTGCATTCTTCTCATCGCCTCATGACAAGCATGATGATCTGGATTTCTATCACCAGTCGTCGTGTAGAACACCGTGTACCCCTCCTTCAGATATAAATCTTCCATGACTTTATAAACCTCGTCGGTGGTTAAGGTACCGTCATCAACATGGTGCATTGAATAATCATTCACGTTAAGTATCATCATCACCTGTTTAAAAGAATCCTCACGAATCATTCTCTTTCGATCTTTCTCACTTACATTCTCTGGTAATCTCACATTATAATAATTATCAACTCTAATTGTACCATGACCTATACCATTTCCTGATGTCATTAAATCAAAATGAAGCCTATATCCTTTTTCTACCAGCATGGATATTAGACCTCCAGCACCAATGGTCTCATCGTCAGCGTGAGGAAGAATAAACGCTACTTTTTTATCACTATCATTAACAACAGGATTTATTGAATAAAGGGTTGATAAAAATAAGAGAAACAATGTTATGAATAACAAAGTTATCACTAAAATATGCTTCAATATTTTCACATCCAGCTATCTTTTAAGTAAAGGGAATTTAATCAACAATCATGATCTCGATAAATGTAGTTATATTAATATATAGGTTGTAATTGAATCCAAGCTTACAAGAGAAAAAATATCTAATTTATAAAAGAACCTTAGATTCCATACGAAAGGGGATTTTTTGGAACTTTATTAACCTCCATGATATTTTAAATCCTGAAGTTTGGCTTACGATTATATCTCATGAAGCTATTAATTTTATTGTAAGCATTATTTATATATATTGTTACAACAAGTATTACCATTGTTAGAATTTATAATCTTTATATATTATACTTTGATAAATTTATATTACTGGTGATAGTATTTTTGATCTTTTAATGGCCTGTTTTTTAGGAATAGTTTGTGGTTCTATAACTGGTTTAGTTCCAGGAATTCATGTGAATACAGCGGGAGCGATAGTGTTTACATCGTCAACTTTTTTATTAAACTTCATATCCCCAGAATTCTTATGTGTTTTATTGGTGTCTATGTCCATAACCCATGCAATGATAGAATTTATTCCATCGATATTTCTCGGTGTTCCAGATGAAGGAACAGCTTTAACCATTCTTCCAGGCCATAAAATGGTTTTGGAAGGTAGAGGTGCAGAAGCGATTAGAATTGTTGCAGTTGGTGGATATGGTGCAATTATCGTCACAGTAGTTCTACTACCTTTGTTTGCAACTATTCTTCCACCACTTCAAAACACTATCAAACCTTACACATGGATAATTCTGGCTTTAACTTCAATTTATTTAATATTCAGATTAAGTAATGGAAAAACCTCATTATTTTATAGCTCAACTCTTTTTATTCTCTCAGGAATATTAGGCTGGACAATATTTCAAACCCCTATTTCTTCAAATTTATCTTTAATGTGTTTATTCACTGGGCTTTTTGGAGTTAGTACAATTTTATTCAGCCTAAATCAGAACTCCATCATTCCACATCAAAGTAAATTTTATGAACTTCATTTAAATATGAATATGTTGAAAGGAATCTTTGCAGGAGGCACAACAGGTGCAATTTTAGGTTTTCTACCTGGTTTTGGACCTGCACAAGGCGGAATCTTAGCCCAAGAAATCAGTGGTGCAGACGAAAAAAATAGTCCAAAAGAATTTTTAACAACCATCAGTGGATTAAATACAAGTGATACCATTTTTTCTCTTTATTGTATCTATTTGATTGGAAATCCAAGAAGTGGAATAGCAGTTTACATGTCACACATAGTTGAAAACTTTTCAATTAACCATCTATTGATCTTTACGTTCGCCTCGTTAATTGCAGTTTCAATATCTTTAATCATGTGTCTAAAATTAGGTGATAGTTTCTCTAAATTTATGGTCGGAGTGGATTACAAGAAGATTTCCATAACCTCCATTCTCCTAATGGTAGGAATTTTGTATCTTTTTATATTAATCTACAACGGTCCAATTCCATATCTTACATTGGCCTTAATAAGTTCAACGGCTTTAGGTCTAATTCCTCATTACGTTGGTGTTAGTAAATCTCATTTAATGGGTGTTCTTATTGTTCCAGCTATTGTAATCTATATCAACATGTAGTACCGCTAAACCAATGCTGTCAAGCTAATATTTATATTACTTTGAATACAAATTTTTGTATTGATTTAGGGTGTAAAAAAGTTGGAGTTTTTCATAAAAATCAACACTTATTTATAAAGAAAACGTCAAAAATTGAAAAAATTCCACAAAATTTTACAGTCTCATCAATACAAACATATTAACTTGACAGCATTGACCGCTAAACCTAAAATTTAGTGAACATAAAAAGTCCAAGTGACACTTTAATTCCTTATTAAATGAAATGAAGTATACGGTTTTTTTTTTCCGTTGAAACTCTTTAAAACTGAGTATCTAAAAAAATCAATGAAAAAATAGAGTTAATGTTATTTAAAATGGGAAAAATGAAGCCACTCCATTTTCTCCAAATTTTTTGGGAGGAGTGAACGAAATAGCATAAAAATTTAACGCTCATGCACCTGACTTAGTACAATTTCATTAAATATGTTTTAATTAAAATATCTGTTTATTAAACCAATGACAATGAGATATTATTAGTCATAATAACCATTAAAATCAATTTAATTGATTTATAAAATTTGCACTATAATAGTTACATGAACGAATTTTAAATTGTTTTATCATTTAATATTCATTTTCTGAAGTTTTGAACAGGAAGATTTGTGACTTTACTGATTAAATTTAAGTCCAATCCTTCTTTTAACAAGTTAATAGCTATATCCATTTTTTCTTTATTTTTACCTTTTATTTCACCTTCTTCTCTACTGTGATCTATTTCTCCTTCAAATTCTATTTTTGCTAACTGTCTCATTTGATAGTCATGAAACGCTTCCTCATCTGAAAGTAGTTCATTGAATTTCTTATCTGCTGATTTAATACTTTCATCCATTTCAATTACCTCTTTTAATTGTTTATTTGAACTTTTAATATCAAAAAATATCATCCATCTGTGTAATGGATTATTTAAATCTTTTCTAGTCTTTCTAAATGCTGGAACATTTAGATTATATATATTCATATACTTTGAATATAAACAATCATAAATTTCCCAACATATTAAACTTTTGAATATATACGTCGTCCAACGCTGTCAAGCTAATATTTATATTACTTTGAATATAGATTTTTGGGTGTAAAAAAGTTGGAGTTTTTCATTAAAATCAACACTTACTTATAAAGAAAACGTCAAAAATTGAAAAAATTCCACAAATTTTTACGGTCTCATCAATACAAACATATTAAATTGACAGCATTGATTTAGATAACCCCCCTTTTTTCAACTGAATTTGCGAATTCTTTTGATAGGTAAAGTAAACTTCTTCTTTTGAAATAATATTGATCATTTTGTTGCACCTCAACTATAAAACGCCTACCATCAGCAGCCATCAATTTTAAATCCAATACACGATTCTTTTTACCTCTATTTTAATCTCTATGAAATTTTTTGAGATTTTCAGTTACAAGGGTATGAGATTTTGAGATACCATATCTTTTAGCAATTTCAGTAATTGTCCGCTCCGAACAACCAAAATATTCAGCACAATACTTCCTCGTCTTGTTCTTAACAATATATAAATCATGCAATTCATATTTTTCTATTTTAAATCCCTTCTTTTTCTTCGAGAGCCTCCATTTTCTCGCTCTCTTTGAAATAGTTGTTGGATGGCAATTAAAATGTTTAGCAATTTCTTTTATGGTTTTATCTTCCTTCCACAATTTTTTTAGTTCTGCTGCAGTAATTGTATCTTTTTTGTTCATGTATCTCCTTTAAAAAGTGTTATAATGTTTATTTATAATTCTTTATCCTAAATCCAAAAAAATAAGACCACGAAAATAAAATGAACAAAAAGAATGTAATATTCACTGCCCATTTTTTTCGTTGTACTCCTAAATATTTAATCAACTAATTTTTTTTTTATGTTTATTTAAAATCTTTATTATCTGTAATAATAATATCTATAGTGATTCGTATATTTTATAATTTTATTTTTTCTTTATTTTTATAGCAAACTATTATATAATATCTTCTATGATGTAATTTTTAACTAATTAAATATATAAATAAAAAACTAAAAAATATAAGAAACACTATATTTTCAGTTTAACTTATTATAACGATGTACTTCCACTCATAAATAGTTCTTAATTCGTAAAAGATTAAAATATATAAATTAATTAGAATTTAAAATTGATTGGTTAAGCCACACGCCCCAGTCCATCAACTACAAAAATTTTTTATATAACCTGAGCATGAAAGATATATGAAGAGATTAAAATCTATTCAAGCGATAATTAGTTTTTAACTTTATTTAAAGCCACATTTTTTAAAGCTTAGGTTTTTAATTTTTTTAACTCTTCAATAAACTTACTTTGTTTTGTATTAACCATGTTACTGGAGTCGTTGGTTAATGCTCCAGTTGGACAACTATCAATACATTGTTGACTGTCTTCGTTAATACAAAGATCACATTTAGTTGCTAATCCATCAATATCCATTGAAATTGCTCCAATTGGACATACATCCCTACACATTCCACATCCTATACATATATTTGAATCTATAGTGATAGCTCCCCCAGTTTCTTTAATGGCCCCTTCTGGACATATATTTAAACAAGGTGCTTTTTCTGGACTGCAGTGCATACAGAATAGTGGAACTCCATCATAAATCCTAATAGCATTTTGTGGGCAGTTTCTTTCACATTTCATGCAATCAATACAGAGTTTAGGGTTTGCAATCAGTTCTCTCATTTACATAACCTCACTTTTTATCTAAAAGTTTATTCGCTTTTGCAGAAGTTTCAATAATATCAATGAAGCTTTTTTGAGGTCTTTTTTCCATTTCAACTAACTTACTAAAGTATTCTTGTTGTTTTTGTGATGTTAACATATCCGTATCTATTAATGCAAGAGCTCTTTTAGAACAGGATTGTATGCATCCTGGCCCTTCATTAATTCCTTCGCATCTGTCACATTTGTTAGCTTTTCTGTCATGAATATAAACGGCACCAAATGGACAGACCATCACACATAGTCCACAACCAATACATTCTTCAGTAATAACCTTATCTTGCTCCATTGCATTAGTTGGGCATATAATTACACAAGGGGCAGTCTCACACTGTTGACAAACAACATGATAATATTTAGAGTCAACTTCTTTAATGTTAATTCTTGATATTCCATAAAGACCAGAACATGCATGTTCACAATCCAAGCAACCATCACATAAATCTGATTGAATTATTATTTTCTCCAAAAGTAACCCTCCATTACATTCCTAGTGCTTCAAACTGTTGATCCACATATTCTTGAATTTTTTCTATTTCTTCCTTTTGTAGATGTCTAAATCTTTTTTGAGCACTTAAATATTCGTTCACTGGTTTTCTAACACGAGGTTTGTAGGTTAGTTTAAATTTTCCATTAACCACTTCATATAACATCCATAATCCAGTTTCAACAGCTAATCTCCCTAATTTTATGGTTTTTGATGGTTCATATCCCCAACCTGTAGTGCATGGTTGATTAAGATGAATGTAGCAAGGACCCTTAATTTCTGATGCCTTTTTAACTTTTTTCATGAAGTCTTCTGGATAAGAAATAGATGCAGTGGCCACGTAAGGTATTCCATGAGCAGCCATTATTAATGGCAAATTTTTTTTAGGTTTATCCTCACCAAAACTTTTTTTCCCGACAGGTGAGGTTGTAGTCGATGCACCAAAGGGGGTAGATCCGCTTCTTTGTATTCCAGTATTCATATATGCTTCGTTATCATAACATATATATGTCAAATTATGACCTCTTTCCATAGCACCAGAAAGGGATTGGAATCCAATATCTGCAGTTCCACCATCACCACCAAACGCAACAATATTTATATCTTCCATACCTTTTGCTTTCATTGCCCTTTCAACACCAGAAGCCACAGCTCCTGCATTTTCAAAGGCAACATGTATCCATGGTATTTCCCATGCAGTTTCTGGAAAAGGAGTAGTTATAACCTCTAAACAACCTGTTGCAGAAATAGCTATTGTATTTCTACCTAACGCTTTAAGAGCTAATCTAACTCCTATCGTAGCTCCACAACCTGCACATCCTCTATGTCCTGGAGCCAATAACTCTTCTTCAGGTATTTTCATTCTATGCCTCCTTAAGTCCAATCCAACTTATATCCCTAATTGGATTTTTAGTCTTTTCGATAATTTCATCTACTTCTTTAGGATTTATATCTCTTCCTCCAAGTCCAACAATAAAACTATAAGCTTCAATATCTGTTTTTGCTTTGATGTCGATATATAGTGCTCCTCCAATGCCAAAAGCAATGTTCTTATCTAAGACACCTACCTTTTTAACATTCACCAAAGCCTCCTTAATTTCTTCCACAGGGAAAGGTCTGTATGATTTTACTTTCAATAAACCAATTTTTTCCCCATTTTCCCTATATTGATCTACCGTATATCTTAAGGTTGTGCAAATAGAACCCATAGCTATTAAGACTATGTCGGCATCTTCACACTTGTAAGCATCAATTAAACCATATTTTCTTCCAAAACTATCTTTAAATTGAGTATCCACCTTCTTTATAACACCCATAGATTTCCTCATAGCTTCCTCAATTTGGTATCTTATCTCCATATAATGTTCAGTATCTGCAAGTGTACCAACAGATGCTGGTTTTTTGGGGTCTAAAAACGAATATTTTCCATGATATTTAGGTAGAAAATCATCAACTTTATCCTGGTCAGGGATCTCCACTGGTTCAACAGTATGGGTCAGGTAAAAACCATCTAAACAAACCATTACTGGGAGAAGAACGTTCTCATTTTCAGCTATTTTATACGCCTGTAATACCGTATCAAGAGCCTCTTGAGCATTCTCAACATAAAGTTGTATCCATCCAGAATCTCTTTGAGCTATTGAATCCTGTTGGTCGTTCCAAATGTTAATAGGTGCTGAAATAGCTCTGTTAGCATTTGCCATAACTATGGGTAATCTCATTCCAGCAGCAGCGAAGATAATTTCATGCATTAGCATAAGTCCCTGTGATGATGTAGCCGTGAACACTCTAATTCCAGCTCCTGAAGCACCAATAGAGGCACTTAATGCACTGTGTTCAGATTCAACACGTATGTACTCTGAATCAATGTCTCCATCTGCTACATATTGAGCAAGATATTCAGATATTGTCGTCTGAGGTGTGATAGGATATACTGGAATAACATCTGGCTTAACTAACTTGACCGCCTCAGCAACAGCTTGATTTGATGTAATAACTTTTTTTATCATTTCATCACCTCTACTCTCTCTCCATTTTTATTGCATCTACTGGACATTCCTCTGCACATATTCCACATCCTTTACAATAATCATAATTAATATCATGATCCTTGTCTATAACACCTTCTGGACAGAACATAATACAGTTATCACAATCTTTACATTTCTCCTTATCAAGTATAGGTTTAAATGTTCTCCAATTTCCAGTCTTATTTGATCTTGTGCTTCCTGGGTTAAGAACCACTCCTCCTTTAGATTCCACTTAATCACCTTTTAGTTGATCATAAGCAATTTGAGTTGCTTTTATGTTCTTTTCGCCTATTTTCCCTGAAAAAGTGTCTCCAATAACTTTAATAAGGGAATTGAGACCTATAACTCCACTTTTCTTTGCAAATGAACCAAGCATAATTGTATTGACAATGTTAACACCAAGATTTTCTAAGGCAATACCCGTTGCATCGATCACTGCAACACCTTTTTTAGAGCCTAATTCTTTCTTAGTCGTATTAATTAAAACATGTCCATCTTCCTTTAATCCAGAATAAACATCTACAACACCCATTAAACCATCATCGAGAACTAATACATAGTCAGGATTATAAATTTGATATCTAACTTGTATTGGTTTGTCATCTATTCTTGTAAACGCCATAACTGGAGCCCCTCTTCGTTCAACACCAAAAAAGGGAAAGGCTTGAGAATATTTACCATCTTCAAAAGCAGCTTTTGCTAAAATTTCTGCCGCTGTAACAGAACCCTGTCCACCACGACCATGAAATCTAATTTCAATCATTTAATTCCTCCATAACTACAACTCCCTCAATAACAACATATGAAGTATCGACTTTCAATATATTAATAACAAATATTGAACTCAAACGTATATATAATTTATTGAATTCAATACATAAGAACATATTAGAAGGGTTATTCCTCAAAAGTAAAAGTATCCCGACATTTCCTATTTGAACTATTACGGCTTTTAGGAAGCCGTAGATTCGGTCTCTAAACCAATTTCCTAATCCACTAACTTAATGTTAGTTTTACTAAAGGCAAACCCTGTTGTTCCAACAGTTTGAATGTTTATAGCAGCATTTATATCTCGATCATGTTTGCTGTTACATTCAGGACAGGTCCAGGTACGTACTCCTAAACCAAGTTCCAGTAACTTGTACCCACAATTACTACAAGTTTTAGATGTATATTTTTCGTTTACTACTTTGAATTTTTTATCGTACCAGTCTGATTTGTATTCTAATTGTCTTTTTATTTCATACCAGTGTTGATCAGCTGTTGTCTTAGCAAGTTTCTTATTTTTTAATCCTAATTGATTGTTCACATTACCAACATAGATCTGATCATTATTGTTTACAATTTTAGTAGTAATTTTATGGATAAAGTCTTTTATATAATTTTTTTTATTGATGTAAGTTTGAGCTAGCTTGACTTTCGTCTTACTCCAATTACAACTATCTTTTATTCTATTAGCTATTTTTTTACCTAATATTTTTATTTTATTATCAAAAAATTTTAGTTGTATTTTACCTGATTTTTTACCGTTACTACAAGTAATGGCATCTTTGAGTCCTAAATCTATACCTACAATTTTGCCTGTTTTAGGTTTACTTGTAATAATAGACTTAGATACATTGATACTAACATACCATTTGTTATTTTCTTTACTAATGGTACCAGATAAGATTTTACCTTTTATGGGTCGACTATATTTCATTTTAATAGTTTCTTTCAATTTAGGTATCTTTAATTTACCATCTATTACTTTGATGTAAGTTGTTGTGAAACTTTGAACAGGATTATGACGACTTTTATATTTAGGCATACCAAAACCACTTTTCTTGAAATTTAACATAGATTGAGTAAAAGAATGAGCCGTTCTCATAGTATTATGACTATCTATATCATTCAACCAAAGAAAAACTTTTTTTAACTTTGTATTATAATTTTGTGTAATATATTTACTAAAAGGATTGAAATTATAACCTTCAGGTATTGAATTACCATAACAATAATTCTTATATAAAAACTCTTGCAATCCTTTTAATTGATTGAATACGAATCGACTACCACCAATAGATTGAATTAAGTATTTTTCTTGTTCAAATGAAGGATAGATTCTATATTTATAAGATTTATTTACCTCTTTGAATTTTAATATATTGTTTGATAACGTCAACTTGAATTCCTTCTTTTATATAGTTTTATTTGAAGTCCTATATGTACTTTTGTATTATATTCAAGAAAATTGAATATAATCTAAAACCATGCTCCCAACATCCATTTACACCCTATTAGGACGTAGAATTAAGCTGGATTTTTAGTTAATTTTCAATTATGTAGTTATGACTCGTTTTTAACATTTTCTAACTCTTTCTTTGCTTTTTTAAAGAGTGTTAAAAAGTTATCTTCCTCACTAACAGAGATTATATCCAATCCTAAATTTCTATGTTCTTCAATCCACTCTTCTTCAAAAATAGGGATCTCAACTTTAACTGATTCTGCCGACTTGTTAACTACAATAAGGTTCCTATATGGAAAGTTTCGCTCTACTATATAGCCTCCAAGGCTTACAATGTGTCGATCCCTTACTACAAATTTCATACCAATCACCCACGAAACATTGACTAAATTTAATTCTTTATCCAACAACCCTAAAAAACATTGATTATATATGAATTTCTATAATAAACTTAAGATTATGGCCAATACTCCAAGTATTGACGTTGCAACCACTGCTGGATAAAATTGCTTATTTGTAAATACTGGTGAAAATGCACTTACTATACCCATAATAAGAGTAAATATGAATGCTATAGCTATGTTTATTAAAATATTCCATGAGAAAATATTTGGTGGAAGTCCAACAAATAAAACTGAAAACAAGGTACTTAGTGTAAATATTAAGAATCCACGAGTTAGATATATAACTCCTCTATATTTAGAAGCATATTCCATGTACGGGCCCTCAATAACATCTGCCTTAGTTTTCAATATGGCGAATGGATATTCATTCATTAGTATCATGTATCCTATGAAGAAAACTATAAATCCAAGAATTCCAGGTACTGAAAACAAAATAGGACCATGACTTAGTTGGTAATCCACAATATCTTTAAAATACACACTTCCCACAAGGGATACAGGTACAAATAGTGATAGGTAAAATGGAAAAGACCCAAAAGCTATTAACCTTAATGCTCTACTTGAACTAACATCTTCAATAAACGATCTCTCACCGTTTAAATGAACCGCTCCTTTTACTAAATCAGGGAAAGGCATTGGGAGTGACATGATTGATTTTGAAAGAGAACCCATTAAAACATAACAGAACTCTTCAATCTTCAAAAACCCTATAATGGATATTACGCTTGCAAACACACCCATCTGATATGTTTGTGGTATTAAAAATAACAATATAAAAAATATAGCTATGAAGCATATTATAGGTAATGATTTATACAATCTTGGAACTGTTGAATTTGGACTAACATTTTCTTTAAAGAAAAACTTAATTGGTGCCATTATTCCTGGACTTATGACACTAGGTCCAATTCTTTGTTGAATTCTCGCATGAATATATTTTCTTTCAAGTCCAGGGATCATTGTTCCTATAATAAAAGCTATAACTAGTGTTGATATAACAGCTAAAACTGGATACAAAATTTCTGTATATGTCATTTTCTATTCCTACCTTATATATGATTTAGATTAGCTAAACATTTTATCTAAGTTGACTAAATAACTATCTACAACAACGATCATTTAATCAATTTTATTCAAATCAACGATTTCAATTGCTCGATCTGTACAGGTAAAGCATGGATCACATTGGACTATACAGAGTTGTGCATCGGTTATATGGTTTCCAATACATGCAAGTTGCATTGCACCAATGTTAGACATTGAAGGAGTCCTTATAATAGATCCTCTAACTTTACCTCTATCTATTTTGTATGAATGATATAATGTTCCTCTCGGAACCTCAATATGACTATGAATAATATCCGTATCAAACATTTCCCAAGATCTGTTTACAACTGAACCTTTTGGTAAGTTTTTAATAGCTTGTCTTATGATACCAATAGCTTCAGGTATTTCTAAAACTCTTAAAAGAATGTTGTCTTTAACGTCCCCATCTGATAATGTTACTACATTAAAATCAAAGTCCTGGTATTCTTTCATTACCTTTCTAAGATCTTGATCTACACCAGTAGCTCTTAAACTTGGACCAGTTACCTCCAATCTTATGGCATCTTTTTGAGATATTTGACCCACTCCTGTAATCCTATTCATTACAATTGAGTCGTTAACAAAACGATCAGCAAAATCAGCTACTTTTTTCTCAATAAAATCCAATCCATCGGATATTTTTTGGAGTCTTCCACCATCTAAATCACATCTTGGTCTAACCCCACCTATTATAGAAACACCATACTGAACCCTATTGCCACCGATCATTCTTAACAGTTCCATCACTGTTTCTCTAATGGAAAACGCCCTCATTGAAAATGTTTCATGAGCTAAAACTTCACTTCCATGTCCAAGATAGAGTAAATGACTATGCAATCTTTCTAACTCTTCCATAATCACCCTTATGTAGTTGGCTCGTGGTGGAACATCTATCTCAAGACCTTTCTCAGCTGTTAAAACAGAATTCCAAATATGAGAATTTGAACATATTCCACATACTTTCTCTGTAAGAGAATTAGCTTTTTCTACAGGAAGTCCCTCCATGATCCGTTCTATTCCTCTATGATTAACTCCTACAGTTATTTCAGCATCGTTTATGATCTCGTCCTCAACAAAAAGTCGAAGGCGATAAGGTTCCAATGCAGCTGGATGAACTGTTCCAAGAGCAACTTCAGTTTCTATAACCTTCTCTTGGTTGGATTTATTCTTTTCACTCATCTAAAAGCACCTATAGCTATTTAAAATATTAGTCAGCATTTCAAATACGCTCTTTATTTGTTGTCTAATTTTTATATCACATAAATTTTATACATACAACAACAATCATATGCCAATTTAATAATTAAACATCATCTATTTTTTCTACATACAAATATAAATTACTTATGTGACATGATTTTAAAAATCTTAAATTTTTTCAATATAAAAATTAATCCGCATTTAATAGCTTTGGTAAAGCAGATACAACACCAGCTAAAATATCTTGAGGTCTTACAGCACATCCTGGAACCTTAGCATCAACAGGAATTACATTTTCCACAGGTCCACAAATTTCTTCAGAGGGAATATCACCATGAATATTCTTATAGACCCCTCCCATTAGTGCACAAGAACCTGCAGCAACAACTGCCTTTGGGTTTGGAATAGCTTCATATATCTTCTCTAAGGGTTTTTTATTCAATTTCGTAACAGGACCAGTTACGACTAAAACATCTGCTTCACGAGGATTCCAAGTTAAAAAGACGTTATATTGCTCAGCATCAAATTTAGGAGAGAGAACACAATTTACAATCTCTATATCACAACCATTGCATCCTCCCGTATAAACCAGCATCAAATGTATGGCTTTTCCTCGAGAGTACGATTTAAGACCCATTTAATCACTACCTAGTTCTTTATTATTCTCAATAATAGTTTTATCAGATAAAAATTGTGAAATAAAGGCAATCTTATCCTCAGATATTTTAACAGGCTGATCCATAAGTTCAGATAATTTCAATTCAACCTTTCCAACATCATTTGGATGTATCGTAGCACTTTCACCAAATAATGAATAAACTGGACAAAAATCATGACAATAATAACAAAATACACATTTTTCATCATCTAATTCGGGAATTTGAGTCTTAGTCCAACCTTCCATTAACTTTTCGCTTCTTTCTAAGTTTTTCATGGTTATTGCACCAGTAGGACAAACATTTGAACAACCTGCACACCCAATACACGCTTGGTTTGCAACTTTGTCCGTCGATTTAACATCACCCCCTAAAATATCTGCCCTCATCTCCATGTCCGTTACACGATCAGTTGCAAAAAATATTTTTTTGAAGTTTCCATAAGCACCTTCTAAAATTATTCTAATCAGATTTTCCATTTTTAAACACTCCAATCAGTATTTAACATCTTCTGGACAGAATTAAGTGATTTTAAATATCTTTTCTGTTTTTCTTTAACTAATTTAAATCCATCTATTCTTGAGTTGTTTGGACATATTTTACTACAAATAGTACATCTTGAACAGATACCCCTTGCTTTACCATCTTTAATGTAGATACTATTTACTGGACATACAAATTCACACATTCCACAACCGTTACATCTTTCTTTATCAACGACATATCCATTTAATCGATTTTTAGATATTGCATGATTTGGACAAGTATCAAAACAGATTCCACATGTAGTACAACTGAAAGCCCTTCCATTGATTATGCGAATGGCACCAGTTGGACACTGTTTAACACATTCTCCAATTCCTTCACACTTATTGGCTGATAAATACATTATTTTCCTTCCAAACAATTTTTTTATACTTTAATATTCTTATAACCTAATTTATTTCGTAAATAATAACAGTATTACAGTATTTTTAGTAGTGATATGTTAAGAGACCTGTACTTTAGGAAATTCAACTGGATAGCAAGTCCTTTAACATCCCCGTCATATTCATACCTGATTAACCACAACAACACAAACAAGTCCTTTAACATCCCCGTCATATTCATACATCCGTTATATTCATACATTTTTTTTGAATATTTTCTTAGTACATTGTATATTAACCACATTCACCACAACCATAGGCTGATAACCATTATGATCATCTATCAAGGTTTTATTAAGGTTTCTGGGATCTAAATATAATCCTACTCAAGTATTATTAATTATTGAGTTTTTAATTATTGAGTTTAGTCACGTATTCACTATAAATCTTCCAAACATCATTCCAATTGCTCCAGATAAGAATCCTGTAGCTATTGGCAAATCATTGTAATAAGGAAACGGTCCTAATTGCCATGCTACCAAAATAGCCACGATTAACATTACCATGAATGATGACTTAGTAAACGTTATTTCATTCTCAACATTATCTTTAATAGAGAATCCTACTACAAAGCCAATGATAAATCCGAATATAATCGGTCCTAAGTTTAACATCTACCCACTACCTACCTTTAAAATATTAATATCCAATATAATTTATTTAAATTTAATTTAAAGAATTTTTATAAAAAATAATTAAATTAACAATTGATAAACGTGAAAATTGATAAACGTTACGGCTGTCACCATAACAACATTTCATATCCACAATCAATGAATTACATATTAATTAATCTTCTTCAGCACTTTCAGATCTCTTAAATTGAGAAAATGCAATTACTATTGCACTCAATCCCACAAATACCTTCAAACCCACAAAAATATTTAGATAAGGGACAATCCCAGCATTTGTCACATCTGGATAATGGAACATTTCCACAATCATCGAATTTGGAATCAAGTGATAAAAGTCAGCACCCACGTTGTATAAAAAAAATCCAGTGGTAAATAACCCAACAAGACCTATCAATATATAACTTAAAGCACCTATACTCTCAATAGTTGATATAAAACTGTGTGATAGTTGTATTGGACTTTTTTCTACTCCATAAGTTATTACACACAATATTATTCCACCTGCTATCATAGCTCCACCTTGAAATCCTCCTCCTGGTGTGATGTGCCCACCAAGTATTGTTAAGATCCCAAGACATATTGTTATAAAAACGGCTGGAAAGACAAATATTTTTAGAATTGTACTCATTTAATCACCTTTTCATGGTTTTAAAATAATGTTCATTCCCCATAATATTTCGATTAATCATCATCTTTTAAGATTCCTCTTCCAAATACTAAAAGAACTACAACTACTGAACTGACCAAGATTAATGCTTCACCTAATGTATCATAGCCTCTCCAGTCAAATACAACTAATGTGACCATATTAGGAGCTATTTCCGTCCCTAATCTATTGTAAATTTCACTTACTCCAGGAACGATGAGTCTATCTAACTCAAAAAGTGCATTGAACAAACTGGCTGTAAACAAAGCGGTGCTTATTGCTAAAATTAAAGTTCGAAGATTTTTACTTACCAATTAATCCCCCTCCTCACTAACAAAAAAACTTATTCAAATATTTCATGGTTTAAACCCCCAATAAATAGATGTAACTAGTATTCCAAGGGTCAAAATCATATAAAACATCATTTTATTAAGGGAATCGCTTTGTTCTCTTTTAAATTTACTAATTAAAGGCATTCCTGTAATCAAATATAGTACTAATCCTAAAACAATTAATATCGTGAGAACAACATTCAAATGTCTGAGCATAATAGCTGCAGTTAATACCGTGGAAACAATAGTTAATTCAGCAGCCATTGCAGATGAAACATTTTGATTTGTAATTGGATCTTTCCTAATATTACTTTTAAATCCTCTAATTGAGTCACAAATCATGGTGTAAAGATCCATCTATATCAAACCTCCAACAAACCCACTAAATCCATCTGTAACCAATGTAGGTACAACTCCCAAAACAATACAAATAGCTATTAAAACAACCATAACAAGTACACTTGATCTTGGAACATCACTATTTTCAATAACCAGGTTTTTTGGCTTTGGCTTAAGATACACTGAATGAAATGCCTTTATAAAAGTCATGAATGTAACTATGCTTATTAATATCATTATCACAGCAAGTTCAGGAAAATTATCACTTAAAGCCGATTGAACAAGCATCAGTTTACTTTGAAAGCCATTTAAAGGAGGGACTCCTGCCATTGCAAATCCCCCAAGAAGAACTATAATAGCTATTTTAGGATTTTTTTCAATGAGTCCCCCTAACTTAGTAATATCCGATGTTTTAGTCATGTATAAAACCACTCCGAAGCCAATGAAGAGTGTTGCCGTTATTATCATCTCATTAAGACCTTGGAATAGTGCAGCAGTAAGAGATAGTTTGGTCCCAAGACCAAATCCAAGACCAATGTATCCAAGTTCTCCAACAGCTAAAAACCCTATCATTCTCTTAAAATCGTTTTCCATAATGGCCATCGTAAGTGAGAGAATCATTCCACATAATGAGAAAAATATTATGAACACTCCAATAAAAGGTACACTTGAGTAAATTCTAAATATTGCAATACCTAAGCTAATGAATATAACAACCGATAACGCCTGAAGCAATGCACTCCCACTTGGAACAGCTTTACTGTATACAGCAGATTTAATTGTATGGAATGGTGGTAAACCTACACTATACAACCAACCAAAGAAAATCAATCCAAAAGAAAACAAAAAAACAGGTGAGTTTGCGTTTACAAGACCATTTCTAACCACATAAACTATATCAGTTATATTTACACTTCCAACCAACCCAAGTAAAAATCCTATTCCTGTAAGAAGTATAGGCCCTCCTATTGAACCTAAAATCATGTATTTCATCGCAATTTCATATCTTTGATTATCCGTAGAGGCCAATATTATTCCCACTTGAGCCACAACAGCTATTTCAAAAAATATGTACATATGAAAAATATCATCGGATAAAAGCATGGCCGTTACCGCAGCTAAACCCATCAACATTAAAAACATGTAGGAACCAGGAGTTCTTTTTCTCTCACCAATCGTGGTAAAAATACACAAAAATCCTACCACAAACAAGAAAAAGATTAGAATCTTTTGTAAACTTTCAAAAGAGTAAGTTATCCCAATATGAAAGGTCGATAATGGACCATCTGAAATATAAGATGGAAGTGAATTTAACAAGGTTCCATTATCCATCAATGGAGCGTGTCCTCCAAAGTAATGAAGCCCATAGTTAGATAATATTGGGATGATTGGTAAAACAATGGCCACCAAAAATGAAAGTATTTTTATAGTGGTATTATACTTAATAAAAAGGTTTAAAAGTATAGCGGCTATTATCGGAACGATGACCATTAAAGGTATTAAATCATTCATGCTTATCACCTAATATTACAGATGCACTTAAACTACCATGTTTTCTATATAAAACCATAGCTATTGCAAGCATGACAGCCAAAGTACTTGCCCCAATAACTATACTTGTAAGAACCAATGCATGAGGTAAAGGATAGGCTGAATTTGAAGCAAACCACTCTGGTGTCATACCTGGTAAAAATATTGGAACCACACCATCTGTCCTATAAGCTAAGGCGATTAAAAACATATTTGCCCCTTCTTCGATGAAAGATAAACCAATAATCTTCTTAATTATGTTATCAATGAAAACAGCTGCATACAACCCAATGATGATAAAACTTCCTGAAGATAGCAAAGCAGCCAATTGAGTATCAATCATCTTCACCAACTCTTTTAGTTTTATGTATGGTTATGGCCAAAAATACTGGAACGATTGCAGCACCAACAATAGCTTGAGTTAATGCAACATCTGGAGCAAGCAAAATCTGGAAAAGGAAAGCTATGCATCCTCCAGTTATTCCTGTAAGAATAGCCGCCTTAAGCAAATCTCTTTGTACAAGTGCAAGAATTGATCCTAAAACCCCAACTATCATTACTACATACTCAATCATTTTTTAATCCTCATGTACCATATTCAATTTTGAAAGTTCATATCCATCTTCAGAATCACTAATTTCATAGTCGGTAACTCCATCATTTAAATCTGACTCATAACCGCGATCATCTTCACCATAGTAGTAAGCGTTTGCCATTGCATGTGCAACTATAGGAGCTAAAATAAAGTAAATACACGCTAAAAGTGGTTGATTTAGCCCAATCATTGCTAAAACTCCCGCAATATCCACAATACCAAGAAGGTGTATTCTGACATAGACAACCTTATCAACATCATCGTTAAGCCTTAAAATCCCAATAACCGTGATCATGATTAGAACAGAAGAGATTATTAAACAGACAGATTGAAATTCCTCAAAATATAGATTAATCATGTTTTTCTCTCCTTAAAACCACTGAAAAAGCAACTGTACCTACAACTCCAAGAATAAGAAGTGCAAGAGCAATATCTTTACAAAAACTAATATCGTATATTGTACCAACTGCTAAAAGTAAAACAGCTATTCCCAATGAGAATGTAGTACTTCCAATTAGTCCCATAGCTATTGTTCGATTGGTTGTAATTTTGACAGCAACAACCAAGAATATAACAAGAGAAACAACTAAAAAATATTGGCTAATTAAGAGCATCTCCATCTGTATCACTTATTTATTTAATCACATTTTAATATATTTTAATACAAATTATAGTTAAAAACTTAATTTTTTGCTATGTATTTTTCTTTCCATTTTAAATCATACAATATAAATATTAAGCAAAAAAATATGTCTCAAACTATAATACAAGATATTCCATTCTATTTATTCTTATTCTAACATTTTAGAAATATAACCTTCAAGAGGAATAACATCTTTATTTGATCTTGGAGAGATGATAGCTACTTTTAAGATTGAATTTTCACTATCTATATCAATAGTCAATGTACCAGGAGTTAAAGTTATAGTGTTAGCCAAGATGGTCTGTGAAACAGGTCTTTTAAGAACGGTTTTAATATCAACAACACAAGGATCTATATCTCCAGTGATGGATCTTTTTGATGTATCAATAGTAGATTTTACAATTTCATAAATCAACAGCACAAAAAAAAGAATACCATAGTAAATCCTTTTTAAAAACATTATAACATAGTCTCCTATTAAAATACTATACCTCTAATCATTAATGGATTATTAAACACTTAAAATGGAGTATCTAAACTTCATAATAATGATTAGTTAACACTTATACAGCCATTAGGGCAAACATCAACACACACTTTACAGTCGATACATTCATCTGGATGGTTAATACTTAACACATCTCCCTCAAGACTAAAGATCTCCATAGGACATACATCAACACATTCTCCACAGCTATCGCAGTCATCAAAATTCACTTCTATTTCTGGCATAAACATACATTCCTTTATTTTAAAATTTATATTCCATCTTTTTTATACTTTGTAAAAAGGCTCTCTCCAAAAGTTTTAATGATGGTCTTACCCTGTAATTTTGGACCGTCCGTAAAAATCAATACAAGTACATGGTCTAAAAAAATCTTTCATGGCTAAAAATCAAAGTTCCAGATCTGAAAGCCATGATCTTTTTAAGTACCACCATCAAACTACAACAAAAAGATAAAATAACAATACAATCATTTTAAATATTATAATATTCATTTCTTGCTTCAACCATAGCTTTAATATTAGTAATAGGAGATAATGGAGCCACACCACAACTTGGAGCTAAAATATCCACGCCATCATCCAAAGCTTTTTTAACCTCGGCTTTAACATCATCTACTGTTCCTGTAAACAAAGTTTGACTTGTAGATATGTTACCTACAATCTTTGAAGCACTACCTTTTTTGTTTATTGAACAACAGTCACCAGCTGGTGATGAAGAAGAATGGCTAAGAATGTCTTCTTTGGCCTTAACTACATCCACTTTTTCCTCGATACTGATCCCATCATAGCCAATACTGGCCATGTCAAGAATTATACCCTGTGTAGAACCACAGATATGGAGAACCTTTTTCACATCAATAAAGCTTGCTAAATCTTCCAAACGTGGTTTAGCAATAGATTTAAACTGTAAAGGATCGATGAGTTCAGGAGATGCAGTTGGCTCAGCAACACATATAACATCTGGTTCGAGTTCAGAAATAGCTTCCACATAGTCCATAGTCGCATCAAGAGAAATTTCAACTTGTTCTTCTACCTCGTTAATGTCAGTCTTTAAAAGCTTCACAAGATTTTCAACACCAAGTAAATGACCCGCTAAAGTAAAAGGTCCTGTGATTCCAACAACTATCGGAAGATCTTCATGAGTTTCTTTTAAAATCTCAATAGCTTTTAAAACAGTTGGAATTCTACCATTATCCAAAAAATCACTTGGAATATCTATATTATTAGTATTTGAAAACGGTGCAGATAAAAGGTGAGGAGGTTTATCTTTTCCACCTAAATCCACTTGAGCTCCAATTGCTTCTGCCTCAACCGTAAGACAAAACGGTATTCTTGCACATTCAAGACCTGCAAGTTCATATAAAGAACTTCCTAATTTAGCCATTTTTTCAGGATCTGTATGTGCTTCTGTCCAAGAAGCTCCTGTTTTATCCATGGCTTCAACAACTGCTAGTTGTGTAACACTAACAACTGGTGCAACATCTACATCATTTCCAGAAAGTGCTGATAAAAGATTTTCTTTTAAATTCACAAAATTCACCTCTAAGTTTATTTATAGTATTATTTAATTTATATATATAAATTATTATTTATATATAGAATTATTATCTCATGTAATTTGAACTACCATGACTGAATTTCAGTTCATGGATTCTGTCTCTAAACAGATTCCTAATCCAAGATCTTAAATGATCTTTTGAGCCCTACAAAAAAAGTAGTCAAGTTTTAACAATGTTCGTCAAACTCCAAAGGCAACCCCCGTGGTCCCCACGGTTGCACACTACTAACCTCTAAACGACTAGTAGCAGGACAAAGTTTTACATCTTTATCCGAGATGGATCCAATCAATCCATGACATTAATATGCTACATTGAAAAATATGTAACCCATGTTTTCATTTTTGATAGTTCTAAGTACAAAGTTTGATTATCATCTGAGCTTCAAGCAAACTATTAAAACTAAACATAGGTGTTTGACTTGATGTAGATATTATTCTGGGGCACAAGTTTCTCCAGTGTGTATTTTTTAAGAGGGCACTTTCCCTCAATTTTTTTAGTCTTATATAAATATTTCGATTCATGAATATCTCATGGCACAAAAGATTACATGAATTAACATGGGATTTTAAAACAGTAGTTTCTTCGCAATAGCTATTTCACCGATACCGATCATACCAACGAAAAATCCTTCAAGACCTCCAGTCGCCCATATAGCTTCTCCAAAGGTAGTGGTTTTGATCTTCTTCAGATATTCCTCTGGTTTGATCTCCTTTCCAACATCCTTTCTATACATTGCGGTTGATGCATCGATCAGATCATCGAAGGTAATATCTAAATTTTGGGAAATTTCATTATAAATATCAAAAACACTTTTTTCGTACATTTCAGATAGTTGTTCGAGGATAGTACATGATCGAATAATACCTACCACATGATTTTCCCTATTTAAAACAGGTAGGGTGAATACTTTTGAACCTGAAAGATTTAAAATAGCTAAACGTGCAGAATCATCTGCATATACAGAGACAACCTCATCAAAACTATTCATAACCTCTGAAATTAGTTTTTTATTTTCTCTTAAACCTTTAGTAACATTAAGAGATGTGACCCAACCAATTAAGGACATATCTTCATTTAATACTGGCATATTAAATCTCTTTGATTCTTCCATTCTAATCGAAATTTCTTCAATTGAATCATTGGTATTTGCATAAAGGAAATCCGTACTCATGAGTTCTTCAGCTTTCATTCTCTCCCTCTTAACTTTTTCATGATTTTAATTATTTAAATATACATTCAATAAATAAAATTTTACAAAAAATAAATTACAGTTGTTAGTTTTATATCTAGCTTTATATCATTTATATAATTATTTCCATTATTATAACATTACTATAACTTAATGGCTCATGAGTATTTTGGCACATAGTTTTTATATGTCATAATATATTTATATGAGTTCTGTGAAATATAATAATGCCCTTTAAACCCCATTTTCTCTTTTTAATGAAAAACTCACAATTATTGTAGCAATTTTAGGATCTTCAACAACCTCATATCTTTTTTTAAGATGAACATCCGCATGCACTGATGGACTACAAGATACAACGTTATCAATCCCTTCAATACATTCCAATCCCCCAAACCTTACTGGAGGTAAAATAAAAAATTGTTTTTTAGGATTTAAATCCTTATTTTTTAAATCATCTTTGAATATCACAAAGTCATCACTTAAAAAATGAGCATTTTCATCGTTTTTAAACCTCTCTTTCTCTTCATCAGAAAATATATCATGTCCTAATGTTTTACCATCTTCCCTTACAAGAATCAATGTAGAACTTTCAGGGGGTTTAAATCGACCATCTTTAAATAAAACTAAAGAAAAATCTCTTCTAAAACACTCTTTCAAACCCTCATTAATAACGGGTATTATCTCATTTTCCTGATTAGAGTCAATATCAATTACGTTAGTAATATCTTCATTTGTAAGCTTTTCTACCTTTAAAACCCCATCCATTTCTTTAATAACTTGTATCACGTCATCAACTGGCATAAAACATCCCTCAGATATTGTGAAAAAATCTTTTAATCCATAAAGTTTGACAAAGATTTGTTATTCTTAAATCCATTTGAACTTTAAATTAGGATTTTCACTTAAATTTTTTTTAAAAAAGTTGATCCTCGTTGATCTTGACAGATCCATGAAGATCTATTGTTAATAATAATCAATAATATACATGAACTTATTATTTGAACTACTATGTCCTAAGGTTTGAACTACTATGTCCTAAGGAGGAAGCAGATTCTAATGAATCTATTTTTTAGATATCTTCGCTTTCATTGTAGCTAAAAATAGCTATCCAGCTAAAGGGGCCAATCCTTGACTCCCTAATTTTAGAAAACTCATCAATACTAACTGAATCCATATTATTATATAGAGCTTGAAATATAATTTACTTGCTTTTACCATACAAGACCAAATCAAGCACCTTACCACTTTGCGTGGATGGATAACACCTATACATTTAGAATATATCTTCAATCCCCGTTTAGAGATTCATCGTTTTCTTTTGATTATCTAAAATCATGCTCCCAGCATCCATCTCCACTATCTTCATACTACCTCCATAATAATCATCACCTGAATAATAAAAATTAATATATTTTTTTGTTGTTTTTGTTTGATTATTAGTAAAATTGAAATCAGCTATACCGTTTAAATCAGTATATTGGCCTTCAAAAATATTATAACTACCCAAACTAAAAGTTACTATTTTTTTATTAATTAATGGTTCATTATTTCCATTTAATAATTTAAGTTTAATATTTGTTAATTCAGTTTTACTATCTGATACAGTAATATTCTTAGATTCTTTTGATATTAATTGTAATTTTGTAGGTATACCATGAACAGTAATGTGGAAATAATTAGGATCACTCCACCAAAAGCTATCTGTTTTAATTGTATATAAACCTTTTTTAAATGTACCAGTAACTGTATACCCATCGCTTTTATAATTATTTAAAAACTCACGACCATTCTCTTGAAATATAATTTCAAGATCGCATCGAGCATAATGTGGTAAATTTACTTTTACACCATTGATTTTTATATATTCAGCATTACCACTACCATCTTGATATTCTAATTGATCACCAACGTTAAAATCCCAATAATAATCATATTGTTTAGCCGATACACTACCAATACAACTTGCAATCATTAAACTAATGATTACTAAACTTAATATTTTAGCTTTCATATTCTATAACCTCTAAACTTTTTTTAAAAAAAATTTAATCAAAAAAAAAAAAAATTAAAAATATTTAAAACTATATCATTATAGTGATTTTTATAAAGTTTGTCAATTTATAAAATATTAATATCCAATATAATCTACTTAAATTTAATTTAGAGAATTTTTATAAGAAATAATTAAATTAATAAACATTACAATTATCACTATAAATTTAAAGTATATAAAACAACCATTGTTTTTATTTCATTAAAACGTTAAACTTCATACACATCTAAAAACTTACCGTAATCAAAAACTTTTTCAGGACAAACAAGTACGCATTTTTGACATCCCAGTCCTGCACATTTATCTGCTCTTAAAATTATCTTCCCATCTTTTTCCATTGATATAGCACTTTCAGGACAATTTTTAATACAAATTAAACATTTTGTACAATTAGCAAATTGAGCCTCCAATCTTAAACCCACTTCAACAATACTCAATCCATTGATCCCTAAATCGTATATGTCCCTTTCAAATATCCTATGAATCTTAGGATCAGTCTCGACTTGAGGAATTTTTTGAAAACCATATTTCTCAAGCCATTGGTTATACATCCAAAACGGCATCCCCTCTTCATAAATTGAAAGCTCCAAAGAATAAATTTTTTCAAAAGTTTCAGATATCGCAAGCATGATATGATTACTTCGCATTTTATCAGCAATTTCTTGCAATTCATCTAAAATAGTAGGATTTAAAGCTATATCTTTAGCCATATCAAGAGAAGTATTACCCACTTGAAAAATTTCCCTTGATGAACTTGGAATCTGACCTATATTTAAAGATTTAAGAGGATCCACATAAAAACCCGAAGCACCAGCCATGTAAACTTCATCAATATCATCTAAAAGTATATCAGCCTTTTCAGCTAATGTCAAGTGAGCCGCTCTAAATGCACCTAATGCTTTACCAACATTAACAAGATCCTCTTCTCCAACGTACACATCATCTTGCAGATGAATCTTTTTATCATGAGTTTTAATTTTAGAATCATGAATTAAATCATTTGAGATACCCAAACTATATGCCGCTATAACTCCAGTACCAGTTATACCCTTAGCCTTAACATCATCTCCTGATCTTTCAAGGACTTTCCCATTTGATGGGTCAACAACATCTCCATCAGCAATTAAAAGATCCTCATTTAAAACAACATTTTTCCAATAGACTCCTAAATCTTCTAAATCACAAATAGCACCAGGTGATGCAAGTCTGCCCTTATCTATCATTTGACCTTCAATAGCAGGGCCTGCAGCTGCAGAACAAGTAAAAACCTCTCCATCAATTACTAAAGCCATTTCAGCATTTGTACCAAAATCCGTTACTAAAAAGATTCCTTCCCTATTTAAAACACCAGTTTTATAAAGCATAGCAAGAGCATCGGCCCCAATTTCATGCTGAATAGCAGGAGGAATATAAACAAAGGAATCATCTAAATCTACAAGACCAATTTCCTTAGAACTTACTATCGTCGAATCTCTTGAAGGAACTTCTATTCCCAATCTTTCTGCTGCATTCTCACCCCAGTAAGCTAAATCCCTAATTTCAATCCCATTAAATAAAGAAAGTTGTATAGGGTTACCACAAACAGCAACCCTTTTAATCTTTTTTTTATCAATGTTCAATCCATCTATAACCTTATTGACAGCATCAATCAAGAGATTATGTGCAGTTTCAAGAGATACATTCAACGCAAAATTAAGATGATCAACAACATTAGCACCAGGTATAGGATGTCTAAGCGTGATCACAGAAGATACCACTCCCAAAGTATTTATATCTAATGATAAAGCCCTAATACCACTCGTTCCAATATCAATAGCAATCGCATATTCTTCACTCATTCTAAACACTACTATCTAACTGTTAAAAATTATTAATATATGCCAATATAGATAAATTCCCATTAAGGATCAACAACATTTCTCAAAAAAATATTTTAATCCCAAGCTATTATTTTTGATATGGTGATGGCAACTCACAAACGTCCGTATCCTTAGCCAAATATGCATACAACAACGCCGCTATAATAGAACCTACAACGGTTGCAACAAAGTACAAAGGCAAAAGTATACCAATCGAATATGATAAACCAACACCACCATTAACTATCAAATCAAGCACATAAGGACCAAAGTATCTTATTGGGGTAATACCTGCACCCGTAATAGGCCCTAAAAACACTATAAGAGCGGTAACAGTTAAACCTACAGATATACCTGCAAAACCAGGTTCTGCTTTTGAATCAACAGCCACACCCATAATAATAGACATAAGTGCAAAAGCACCTATAACTTCCGCAACGAATGTTGGTAATAAACCAATCCCAGGATTCGGTGCAACAAAATTTGCTGCCACTGTAGAAACTGGCAAAATTAGATATACAAACAAGGTCGCAATAACAGAACCAATTAATTGAGCTACTATATACAGTATAGCATCCCCTCCAGAAATATGTTTAGTTATCCACAAACCAATGGTAACTCCTGGACTCAAATGGCACCCTGAAACTTTACCCAACATATATATAACCGCTAGAGCCATAATACCAAATACAAAACCAACGGCCAACCAATCGCTAAGCCCTGTTAATGTTGGGGCCCCTTTAGGCAAAAATGCTACAACAACTGACCCTAAACCAAAAAATACCACTATAAAGGCAGCTAAAACTTCTGATAACATCTTTTTTCCAATTCCACAACTCATAAAAACTCCTCTCATCAACACGATTTTATCTTCATATAAATTCTTAAAGATATGAAATCAAAATTTTCACCATC
Organism: Candidatus Methanovirga aequatorialis; assembly: GCA_031282205.1. Taxonomy (GTDB): domain Archaea; phylum Methanobacteriota; class Methanobacteria; order Methanobacteriales; family Methanobacteriaceae; genus Methanovirga; species Methanovirga aequatorialis. Next base: position 34,899 of record JAITEE010000121.1, read on the forward strand.
TTAACTCATAAAAACCTCATAATATATATTACAAAATTAAGTACGTATTAATAATTATAACAACATAATAATTATAATACATGAATAAAAATATTGATATCATGCCATTAGTAATATAACATAAAATACAACATCAAAGTATAAAAACTTTAGTGCCATGAAGTATTCATGAGCCAAAAAAAAAGAGTACTCTAATTAAGAGTACTCAGGAACAAATTCTCCAACAATATCAGAATATTCTTTACGAATATCTTCCCAATCTTTTTTGTCTTGCAATATAGCATCAGCCAATTTTGGAGTGTGATATGCTTCAACACCATAGAAACTCATAGGGAAAGATTCCACATAATCTTTTCTTACAGCTCCACCACCACAGCCAACTGGAACATTGAATCCTGCTTTTTCAAGTGCTTCTACAACTTTAGGAAAAGCTGTCATGGTTGTTGTCATAAGTGCAGTTCCAGTTAAGAAAATTGGATTGTGCTCTTTAACAGCTGCCACAATTCTATCTGCAGGAACGTCTCTTCCTAAATCTATGGCTTCAAATCCTCCAGCTCGTAAGAACATTAAAATTAAGTTCTTACCTATATCATGAGGATCACCTTCGGCTACAAAAGTAACCACGGTTGCTTTTGTTTCACTCTTATGTCCTAAAACTGCTTCACATTCTTTTACACTTTCCATCATCGCATCACCAGATAACATAAGATCAGGTAAGAAATAAATACCTTTTGTGTAAAGAAGACTTACAGCGTCCATTCCTTTCATTAAACCATTGTTAATTATATCAATTGGAGATACACCATCATCCAACGATTTTTTAACCTTGTCCATTGCTCCATCCCTGTCCTGATTAAGTATGGTTAAAGCAATTGATCTGAAAGGGTCATCTTTTGGAAGAATTTCTACAATCTCTGGGTCGTCCTCAGGTTTTGTAGCAGCTCCCTCTATTTTTACGTTGTATCTTAAAAAAACATTCTCTTGATTGATTTTATTTTCTAATGCATCATAACTCATTTTATAACCTCCTACAGAATTCTATAGCATTCATAATTTCAATACCAAAACACAATGAATCCATTATAACTCATAATTTTTAGGATCAAAATCGCCTACTTTTCTTGAATATCTCTTAATACAATCCTTAGTAAATTTATCTGATTCGGTTGGTAAACCTTCAAGCACTTTAAGAGCATTATCCAATGTATCTCTTTCAAATCTTGTTAAATACATTTTTTTAGCATCAACAGCTTCGTTAATAATCGCTCCTGCCTCAAGAGCAGCTGCTCTTGCTCTAAGATAAGGATCGTCACCATATTTAACTATAGCTTCTCCTATTCTATAAGCGTTATCATAAGCCAATATTAAAGCTTGAGGATCTCTATACTTATCTGTAAGAACGTAAAGATCTCTTAACATCTCAGCTTGACCAGTTTCAATAGCTGTATTCATTAAAGCAGCTTCATAACCTAAGCTTTGTAACCAAACTTGAGGAGTGGTACCACCCATCTCTTCACGATGATAAACTGACTCGTTACTCCACACATCAGCAACAGCAGCCACTAAGTTACCCATCAAATCGGAATGAGCACAGGTAGCATTTTTACCTTCTGTAGATATTGGAACACCACTAACAGCCTTCACGATTGGGTTTTCATAACCACAATCTTTTAATGGTCCTTTAGCACCACATTCTACAGCAACTAAACTTCTTGCAGCTCCCATAGCTCTTGTAATTGCGGCTAAAGTGTGAGAATTGTCACTACCTAACAAGCCTGCTGCAAGAAACATCGCAGTATTAGACTGGGAACAGTCGGTATCTCCACCAGGAACGGTGTTATGTTTGTTACATATACCAACAATTTCAGTCCACATATGTTCCATGTCCATACTACCAAGAACACCTATACCGAAAAGAATAGCCTTTATATCTCCTCTTGAAATTCCGAAATCGGATACAGATTTTCCACCAGTGGTTTCAATAGAAATAATATGAGCACCATTTTCAGCACAAGCCTCTACGGTTTCCATAACTTTACCATGTAAATCAGAATTCCAAAGTCCTGTACCTTTTTCTTCATCCCTAATATCTGCAGGTGTAGCCCTTAAAGCAGTTTTAATACCATATTCATCATGGAAATTCTCAAGAACTTCAACTTGACCTTCCGTACATTCACCTCCCCAATCAGGGTTGTAGGTTTGCTGAGCTATGTGCTCATGTTCTAAAATAAAAGTAGGTAAACCTATGTTCACAGCTCTAACAGCAGCACTATAAGAAATACCTTTATATTCAGAAACCATCCTCTCTTTAGATACCTCAGTACCTTCAGCTGGAGCCACATTCAACTCAGGAACCACATAACCAGCACCCACTGCAAAATCTTTACCTAAACTTGATGGATATTTTGCGTGTCCAAACAACATCTTCTCAGGATTTTCATATTCCATTTGAGTAAACCTTTTCATTTAATTTCCTCCTTTATAATTTATAAAAGCTATCACAAAGTTTGAAGCTTTTAGAAAAAATTAGTGTTTAAATATAGAGTTTCTACTCAACAATTCACAGAGTTTCTACTCAACAATTCACAACTTTTTAAAAAAAAGCCCCAATATCAGTTATTAACAAATAGCTTTCAATATATATTTAAGAACTTAGGAGTATATAAACCTTATCGATGAAAGAAGTATTAAAACGGATTTAAATTAAATTCAAGTCATGTTTAAAAGAGAGTCATGTTTAAAAGAATATTTATTAAAACAAAATTGAATTAAATTCAAATAATTTTTAAAATATGTTAATACACTTGAAATGGTTCTGCTCTCCATAGAACGTTAAGTTTTTACAGATACAACCAACACCATCACATCAACGCCATGAATGTAACCATGACCATTCGGGTAGTCAAAGATGGATACACCATCAAAACTATCAAAACAAGCACATAACGTTACAAAACACTTAAATAGTAGCTTCAACAAGATAGGATACCGTTTTGATGAAAAAAAATCAACACACAAAAGTGGTGGGTAAACGTAGTTGACAAGTAAGAATTCATTTTTACAAATAGGAACGTGATGCTTTTTTCATCTTTTCAGAGTCTTAAACAAAGGTCATGTTTTTAAATTTTAAAAGACATGCAATTTCAAATTAATATTCGACAAAAAAAATAACTATATAACCTTCAAATTAAACATTAACTTAAAATTCCTATTATTCATCTTTAAATTCAATTAATAACAACTAAATTAATAAACGAAAATCAAAAATTTTCCTAAATTCACTCCTGTGAATAAACAAAGAATGAATTCCTTTAAGTTCATTTCTGGAACAATAGCAATTTTAATAATATATTTTAATGATTATAGTGATTATAGTGATAATGGTAATGTTTATCAATTATTAATCTAACTATTTTTTATAAAAATTCTCTAAATTAAATTTGAATAGATTATATTGGATATTGATATTTTATAATTGACAAACTTTACCAAAATCATTATAATAATTAATTTTAATGATTAATCAATATTAAAAATTTTAAAAATATAGCCATTTTATTTTATTATAATAACTATAGATGTATTTATTATAATAAAGTAAATCAAGAATTAAAATAAATTACACAAATCATCATATAGCTATTCCATTTCATTAACAATCAAGTCTTGTAAAAAATGAAAAAAGAAATTTAACACCTTAAACTCATCAAAATCAATTAAATTCAAATAATTTCACATTAAACAAGTTATAAAATTTTTAAAAAATAGAATATTTAAGATCAAATAATTATAACTTAAATAACATTTATATAAACTTTTTTATACAAATTCAACAGTCAAAGAATTAATATTAATTAAAAAAAGAAATATATGAAATAAGAAGAAAACTAAAGAAAAAAACCTTAAGTTGACAGAGTTGCTCAGCTTATAGATTACTGTTATATTAGTGATGATTAAAATTAACTATTATTAAGATCAAAGTTACATATGATCGTTAGTATAAATATTGATTAATAATAGCTACATCAAGAAATAGATAACTTTATAAGTGAGTTCTTATTATTATTGTAATATTGATTTATACTTATGAGTATTAAAAGAATTAATAAGTATTAGAAATGAGTATTAGAAGAAAACTTTACAGCTCGATTTTTTTTAAAGCTCAAAACGTTAATAAATCTACCGTATTTATAAGTATTAGCAAAATAAAGACTATGATTCTTGAGGGGTGAGATGTATGCATATACCTGATGGAGGATTTGTACCTTTTTGGCAATGTATAGTTTACTATGTGATTATAATAGTGATTGGATACTTTGCAATTAGGTGGGTGAAGAATAACCTTGATGAAAGAAAAATACCTTTACTTGCAGTATTTGGAGCTGGAATATTTGCAATACAGACAATAAATATTCCCCTCCCAGTGGGGAGTGATTTACACATAATAGGAACCGCATTAGTAGCCATATTACTTGGAAGTCCTTATGCCAGTTTTTTAGTTATGTTAATAGTAATCATAATACAAAGTTTGATCTTTGGAGATGGGGGGGTAACCACCTTAGGAGTTAACGTACTCAACATGGGTGTCATTGGATCATTTTTAGGATACTACCTTTTTAAGAGGTTGAAACTAATAATAACCGTTAATCAAGCTGTTTTCATTGCATGTTTCTTATCAGTATTCATTGCAGCAATAGCTCATTCTTTTGAATTATTTTTCGCAGGAACATTAACATTACAAGTAGCTTTATTAACCATAGGATTACCTTACTTATTAATAGGTATCGTAGGTGAAGGAACCGTTAGTACAATAGTTTACATAGCCATCAAAAACCTTAGACCTGATTTAATCAGTGAAGATTAAAATAACGACAACAATCATCTTTTGTATGGATTTAACACCTTACATTGCTTAAATAATCCCAATTGGCTGGAAAACACTACTTATTTATGGTGTTTATGTTTGTCGTTAGTTAAACATCACATTACCTAACTTTATCAGTGAAAATTAGGACAACCCTATTTCTCATCTCACAGATGTAAACATCTTTTCGTATTTATTTATAACATCAAAAAGATTCAATATTTTTTTTTTTAATCTTTCAATGACGTTATATTCTTGATCTAAAGTCTTGGAAGTCACACCGAAGTATAGATTAATCAACTTCAATAAACGAGGAACGAACATGAGTGTAACAATAAATGACAGCTATCTTTTATTACAAGACGGCTATTTATTTGTAGAGATAGCAAGAAGATTGGAAAACTTTCAAAAAGAAAATCCTGATAAAAGTGTAATTAAAATGGGTATAGGCGATGTCACCAAACCACTACCTAAAACCGTTATAAAAGCTTTCAAAGATGCGGTAGAGGAAATGGGAGATCCAGACACATTTAAAGGATATGGTCCAGAACAAGGATATTCATTTTTAGCGGAGACCATCATCAAAAATGACTTCAAGCCAAATGGCGTTAACATAGATACAGATGAAGTCTTTATTAGCGATGGTGCCAAGTGTGATACAGGAAACATCCAAGAGATATTTGGTCTAAATAATAAGATATGTGTTACCGATCCAGTTTATCCAGTTTATGTAGACACAAATGTTATGGCAGGTAGAGGAGGTTCAATCACGAACGATGGGACTTATAAATCCATAGTCTACATGCCATGCACAGAAAAAAACAATTTTATCCCTGAACTTCCAAAAGAACCTGTTGACTTAATTTATCTCTGCTTTCCAAATAATCCTACTGGAACAACATTGAACAAAAAACAATTATCCAATTTTGTAGAGTATGCAAGGGAAAATAATTCAATTATTCTTTTTGATGCAGCCTATGAAGCTTTTATAACCGAAAATAATGTTCCACACAGTATTTATGAAATTAATGGTTCTAAAGAAGTGGCCATAGAATTTAGAAGTTTTTCAAAAACAGCTGGATTTACTGGTACACGATGTGCATACACAATCGTTCCAAAAGAACTATATGGACTAGATTCAAAGGGTGAAAAGGTCTCCATAAACAAACTATGGAACAGACGACAAACCACAAAATTCAATGGTGTCTCCTATCCCGTACAAAAAGCTGCTGAAGCAACTTTTTCGCCAGAAGGCAGGAAAGAAATTCGAGAGAACATTAACTACTACATGGAAAACGCCAAAATAATTATAGACAAACTAACAGATTTAGGCTTAAACGTCTATGGAGGAATCAACTCCCCATATATATGGGTAAAAACTCCAAGTAATATGAAATCATGGGACTTCTTTGACCTACTTTTAAACGAAGCAAACATTGTTGGAACACCAGGTGCAGGATTTGGATTGAGTGGTGAAGGTTACCTAAGACTAACAGCATTTAATACCTTAGAAAACACTAAAAAAGCCATGACCAGAATATCTAAAATTGAATTATAAAATTAAGAGTCTTGTTCATGAAAAAACTAAAAATAGCCCTCTGTCAAATGAAGGTTGTCGATGATAAGGAAGAAAACCTAAAAAAGGCAGGGCTGATGATAACCGACTCTAAAAACAAAGGTGCAGATATTGCCATTCTACCCGAAATGTTTATCTGCCCCTATGAAAATGAGAAATTCATCGAATACCATGAAAGCCAAGATAACAGTCCAACATTAAAATCAATATCGAAAATTGCCAAAGATTTAAATATTCATATTTTAGCAGGCTCAATCCCCGAGATGTTAATCGATAAAAATGGTGATAAAAAGATATATAACAGTAGCTTCTTTTTTGATAACTATGGAAAACCACTAGGTTTTCATAGAAAATTACATCTATTTGACATAGATATTAAAGATAAGATCCATTTTAAAGAGTCAGATACTCTAAGTGCAGGTAATGAAATCACAGTTGTAGATAGTAAATTGGGAAAAATTGGAATAGCTATTTGTTTTGATATTAGATTCCCAGAACTTTCAACTGTTATGACCCTAAAAGGAGCTGAAATACTAATATTCCCAGGAGCATTCAACCTAACCACAGGACCACTACACTGGAAACTCCTACTACAAGCAAGAGCAATAGACAATCAAGTCTTCACAATAGGCGTCTCCCAAGCACTAAACAAAAACCAAACCTATCACGCCTACGGACACTCACTAATAGTCAACCCCTTTGGAAAAATCATAACTGAAGCAAACAGTGAAGAAAAACTATTAATAACTGAAATAGATTTAAACGAAATATCCATGGTGAGAGAAGAGTTACCAGTCATCAAAAACAAAAGAAACGATCTATACCAACTAAAATATTAAACCAACCTTGAGTGAACAAAGTTTTATATTTTTACTACAAACACGCAAAAAAGATAGAAATTGAAGAATTTTTTAAACACTTGAAAGACAATTGAATCTAAAGTACATTTTTCAGTGTTGCAAAAGAAGATCTGCTTGTAACCATTAAATTATCCATGAAATCGTTTATTTAGAATTCTATAAATTGAAAATATTTAAATATATAAATAATATTTATTTAACAATGATATACAACCATTAAACAATTATAGTATTGGACACAACTTTTGAAAATATAAAGCTTATTATTTTATTAGATTTCATTTAATTAAATATGATTTAAAGGATTTTAAACAAATTTAAAAATTATCATTATTTTAAAATCAAATGCCGAGTGCTATTGTCATGAAAAATTAATTTTTGCGATAATTTTATATATAGTTTTTATGAATAATATAAATAAAAGATTCACAAATTGAGCTGGGATTTCACTAAAACGATACAAATGAAAAAAATTATCAAAATATTATATTAGAATAATTAAATTTTCACAAACACTATGTCTTAAAAATAAATAAAAATAAAACAAAAAATTTCTTCTAAATTTTAAAAAATAAAAACTAAAGAAAAATATTGTTTTCTAGACAAAAAAAAGTCTTAATCAACAATACTACTCTGATTCAATAAAATTTCAGTTATTAGTTTCCATTTCCTTTAGAACTACTTTGAATTGCCAGGATTAATCCCACAATCCAATCATCAAGATGAACACTTTGAAATAAAAACCCTACACCCTTTGCAATTATTCCAACAAAAGCAAGAGATGCATTCGGATTTAAACCCGCTTTTCCCAATAGATCTACCACTTGCTCAGCCGTCATAGAAACCCACTTCAAATCTTCAGAAACTACAAATTTATCAAAATACTTAAAACCTTTATTGGGTATATCATAGTTAATCTTGAACATTGACTCTGCTATACTGGACGTGAGAAGACCAGTGCCTATAGCACAAGCAACAAATATTATTGTAGAAATATACCAATATTTAGAATTCCAATCCTCAAACTCAGGACAAGCCGAAGATATACCCTCTTCAATACCCATAAACACTAAACCTGAACATATTGCAATTAAAGCCTCAATACCATAAACTGCAGCTGAACAAGCACCGGCAGACCATCCTGCAGCGGCTGCAGCGGCTCCAACTGCACCATATAAACCTGTTGCAGCAGGAACAATAATAGACACAGCCGTTATCACTATCATAATTAAAGCTAAACCAACCATAGTACCAACTATCTTAGCAGTCTTATCATGACTTGTATAGTAATCATCACCTGATTTTCCCGCGATATTATCCTTAAAATTTGTTGATTGTGCTTCTAAATTATTGCTTTCATCGTAGTATCCTCCACCGTATTCATGAGCTATATTGCTTGTCATGTTCACATTGGTTATTTTTATAGCGTTACCATTGTTGTATATGCCTCCACCACTGCTTTGTGCAAAATTGTATTCAAAGTCGCTTAATTCCACGACTATATTGTTACCATCGTTGTATATTGCTCCACCAGATCCAGTACAGGTTTTACTTGAACCAAAACCAGAAAAATAAGTGAAAAAACTATCTGCAAGATTACAAACACAACCACCATCCATATTCGCCGTATTGTTACCAAACAACGTCTGATTAACTAAAAAATTTGTTCCTTCCCTATCATTATATACCGCTCCTCCACTACCAAGAGCATAGTTGTTATAAACACTGCAATTGTTTAATGAAACATTGTAATGGTTGTTGTATATTGCCCCTCCATTATCTTTACAAAGATTTTCATGTAAGGTAGTGTAGTTAATTAATCCTTTACTATTTTGATTGTATATAGCTCCTCCACTACCAAGGGCATAGTTTCTATCAAAGGTGTTGTTGTTTATGTTGAATACTCCATTTTTGGAGTATATTGCACCACCATTACTCGTAGTATGGTTTGCACGATTAAAAATCAAAGTGTTATTGTTACAATTAATATATCCACCATCTTGATATACTGCACCACCATTATCCCCAACGTTCATAGTAAAAACATTAGATCTAATATGTGAATTCTCACATGACCCCAAATACAATCCACCTCCATCGTTACTCGCCACATTACCAGTATAATTACAATCAAATGAATTAAAAGAACCACCAGTGTAATAAACACTTCCTCCTTGATGTTCAGCAGTGTTATAATCAAACGTTGAATTAACTAAGCTCAGATATTCTCCATTTAGTAAGCTTAAACTTCCACCGTGAGTTGCAGCCGCATTAGAATTGAATGTTGAATTTGTGAAATTACAACTGGAATATGAGTCTACACCACCACCTCCACCAGTTTCAGCTGAATTATAAATGAATATAACATCATTAAAGTTCATACTGTCTTTGCCTTCATTAAGTATGGCACCACCACAATGGCTTGTTGTACTATTTGCAATGTTCCCTGTGAAAGTATCCTTATTCAAGCTGGTTATTTTTCCTTTGTTATATATTGCACCACCACCATTATCAGCATAGTTAGAATTAAACTTACAATAAGCCAACAGATTTATAGTGCCTGTATTATATATTGCTCCACCAGGTGAATAGTCATTTGCAACATTACCAGTGAAATCCGTTGAATTCAAAGTAAGGTTTCCTTCATTATATATTGCTCCTCCACCACCTTTATTTTGATCACGAACATTATCATCAAAAACCTCATTACCATCAAAGTAACAATCATTTATTACTAAATTCCCTTTATTATTAATGGCACCACCTTTTAAACCACTACCATTAACCAAAAAAAGACCATCCAACTCAAAATTAATATCCGCCTCTACATTAAACATTTTATTATTACCACCATTCAAAATAGTAGCGTTCTCCATATGCTCAACACTGTCGTTATATAAACTTGAAGTTTCATTACTACTATTAATCAACTTACAAAAATCCTCATGTGAATAATTAGTATTATTATAGGTCACCCATGACTTAACAGGAACAAGAGATCTTATCTTTAAATCATGATCAATAGGAATATTCGTATTATTCATCCCAGTGTAGTTCCCTTGAACAAGAAGTATGGTATCACCAGACTTACTATTAATTACAGCATCCTTAAGATTTTTATAACTCTCATTAGGACCAACAACAACAGTAGTACCAGTCGCTAAGCCATGAACAAGCTCAGAAGTTTCACGAATATTATTAACCGCAGCCCTTGCATTAGACTGCAAATCATTTAACGACACTTTTATATCCTTAATAAAATCTTTACTCAAATTATCAGATTTAGTATTCTCAAATGCATAAAGAAACTGACCATTACCAACAAGTAATGCAAATATCAAACAAAAACCAATTAATTTTTTAATTTCATTTTTTAATTTCATGAAAAGCACCTTTACCTATTAAATCGTCATGATTGACGTGTATTCTATAAATCATTACCACCATTTAAAATAAGTTTCTCCAATATTAGTTTCTCCAATATTTTTCATATCACCATATCGGCTACTGTGAACATTAACACCACCCTTACCTGCACTATTATTTTTATATTGAATCTTATCCAATACCAGTAGTGTTCCAGTACTACTGGTTGTATTATTAACACATTTCATATCATAACCACAAAATATTCCACCACCACGTCCCACACATTTATTCAATTTAAATATTGTGTTGGAAATACTGCCACTATTTTTGCCCATTAAAAATATTCCACCACCGTCTTGTGAGTTGGCACTGTTATTTTCAAATAGGTTACCTCCTCGACGATTATCATCCAATCTAATTTGACAGTTATTGGCATGGATACCCCCTCCAGTTCCAGCGACATTATTCTTAAAATCTGTGGCGGTTATTTGAATATTTGTGTTAGTTGCACTTATCGCCCCACCAGTATCCACCCCAACATTATCATTTAACTCACAATCAGCTATTACAACACTACCAGCATTAGAATAAATAGCACCACCATACCCATTACATCTGTTATTATCCAGGCTACTAATCGTTATTTTAATAAAATCTTTATTTACTATGGCTCCACCATAACCAGAACTCGCAACATTATCCTTCACATTAGAACCGCCCGTAATGTAGAACGCACCTTTATTGTTATAAACAGCACCATCACCAGCAGTATTGCCTGTTAAATCACTACCTATCATATTAACTTCACCATCTTCGTCGTTAAACACACAAGCACCATTAACAGCATAATTATCATTAAAATCCGTACTTCTGATATTAAAATCCTTAGTTCCTTTATTATATATTGCTCCTCCTTTACCATAATCAGCTAAACTGGGAGAAGGGACCCTGTTTTCTTTAAAGTGAGAATTTTGAATTGTGAATCCAGCACCACCAACAGTGCATATTGCACCACCATTAGCATCAACACTATTATCTGTAAAATTTGAATCAATAATCGTGGTTTTTTTACTTCCAAAAGGAACATCATATAACGCACCACCAAAATAACCATGATTACTCCCAAAACTACAATTCTCTACCTTTAAATTAGAACCATTATTAAACAAAGCACCACCATTGTAAGCATCAACTCTATTATTAGTAAAACTACAATTCACAATACTCACATTGTTATGATTTAGGTAAATTGCACCACCACCATACAAAGACTTAGAATTCATAAATCGGCAATTAACAAGATCTAAAGAAGCATTAATATTACAAAATATTAATCCTCCTTTATCAGAACTACCGTTAGCCAAACTAACATTAATAAGAGTCAAATGACAATTAGGATTCACAACAAATATCCTTTCAGCAGAGTCACCACTAACACTAGTACTAAAATTACTCCCTACAATCGTTAAATTCTTATTAACAACAACACCACGATTCCAAAAACCAGAATAAGAACCATTCCTCAAATAAATCACCTTATCGTTCCCACTATTAGCTACTAAACCTCTAAGACTATCATTAGGAGCTACTAAATTAAGACTATTATTAGGACCAGCAATCCCATGAACACCAAATAAACCACATAATAACAAAACCGATAAAAATTTAACAATAAACTTCATAACACCTCTCCCATACATAAAAAAAAATAGTAAATAAAATATTTTTATAATAAAAACTAAAGGTTCCCATTACCACCATATACTGAAAAACGTCCACTTTCTCCGTCAGCTTTTCTCCAGCTATTAATAACCCTACCAACATCAGTTTCAAGAGCATAATCACAGTAAGCGGTACATATTCCGCCTTTTATAGTAAATATGCCAGTATTTTTATGTGTTACCCCATTAGATGTGTATTTAGCAGGAATGAACTCAGTATGACCTCCGTTACTACCAGCCATATGGGCGTCTATAGAAACTTTATAATAAGCAGCGTTATCAGGAATTTTTACATGTTGATCCCAATAACAACCTTTTTCTTCACTATTACCAGTGTTTAATTGCTTCATTTCAGCGTCATAAAAATAAACCTGGTAGTTATAATTATACCCAGTGTTCCATTTACCTACATTCACATAGTCATTTAAGTTACCTTTATCAGCTGATACGGCCCCAAAACTACTTGCCACTATCAAAAGTAACAAACCAATTGCTAATACTCTTTTCATTTTAATCTACCTCAATTTTACTTTTTTTATTCATATATTTCTAAAACTCTCAAAGGCTGTTTTCTCGACTTCATCATTTTTTTAGGCTTACCTAAATCGTGTTAATGATCCA
>JAITEE010000145.1 GCA_031282205.1 Candidatus Methanovirga aequatorialis
TTTTGGTAAAGTTTGTCAATTATAAAATATCAATATCCAATATAATCTATTTAAATTTAATTTAGAGAATTTTTATAAGAAATAATTAGATTAATAATTTATAAACATTACCATATCACTATAATCTATTTATTAAAAGAATTGGAATATTCGTAATACGATGATTTGTGTGAGTTTTGATTTTTGATCACGATAAACATTTAATAATTTTAAGGTGTAGCCATACTTTTTGAATTATAATGTATTAAATAACGTTTGCAAATAATGAAATTTTTAATAACTTATTATAACTATTAACTTTTTAAATTTTTAATTAAAGAAATTATAACTAATATTTTTAAAAATAAAGGTATTTTAACAGTTATTTTAATAATTAATAAGATTTAATTAAAAATTAATTAAAAAATGATATTCTAAAATCAGGTGATTAGTTACAAATATTTTTTATTCCACTATAATTATTTAATTAAAATTTTCATTAAAAATTGTTGTTTTATTAATTTGATTATTGTTAATTGTATTTAAATATAAATAATAGGAATTTAAATTTAATATTTAATTTAACGTTTACATGGTTATTATTTTTTTTCATCGAATATAATTTAAAATGGTGCATTTCTGAAAATTAAAAAAAATAGAATTACGGGAACGGTATAAAGAAAAAACTCCGCTTTTCTAACTTTAAAAGATGGATTTTAAAATGGTTAAAAAATTAAGAATTTAAGGTTTACTTGGGTAAAAATATTTTTGAGAAAAATGATGCCCCAGTTACTTTGACCAGGTCTCCTACAATGAATGGCGTAAGTCCCATTACAAGTAGAGAACTAATATTTGGGAGATTGCCAATGTTTGATTGGTACCAAATAGCTAAAACAAATAGACCAGGTATGTAAATACAGATGTAATTGGCTATTAACATCACTGGTATCATTCCTCTAATGTTTCTTGATTTGGAGTATTTTTCACTTATGTACCCTATAAATAGTGATGCAAATAAGAACCCTATCATATATCCGCCAGTGGCACCTAAAAGAACATTTAAACCACCACTCATATCTGCAAACCATGGTACTCCTAACACACCTACAGTGATATATAGTAGCTGGCTTAAAGGACCTAACTTTCTACCAAGTACTAAACCAGAAACTAAAACAGCAAAGGTTTGTCCAGTTATAGGAACAGGACTCCAATGTAATGGTATTATCACTTGTGCCATAATACCTGTAAAACAAGCCATCAAAATGACCATAACTCCTTTTTCCATATTTGAGGACTTGTAGATTCTTTCAAAGACAAATTTTCTTTTTTCATAATAGTAGTTCATGCTTATCATCAGGGATCATACTTGCTTAATTGGTTATTATTCTTAAAGAGTCTGGTTTTTTGACAACTTCGTGTACACCAAAGGCGACTAGATTTTTAATTCCTTTATCTGCTGAAATGTCCACTAATCTTTGGGAGATTATACCATCAAAGGCGATGTAGCATATTTCACCATTTGAATTTTTAATTTCCTCATAGAGGTCTTCAACTTTAACTTCTTTTAAGCTATTTAGGGTGTCATCAAACATTTCACAGTTGCCAGTTCCTTCTAAATCTTTTAAAACTCTTTTTAAAACGGTGACCTTATCCTCGACTTTAGACTTGGGTCTGTGCTTTTTAGTGTCGAAAAATTGTTCAACAGGCATTTTGTCTCTTAAAGCTATCATAACTTCATCTTTCTCAAGATCTTCAACTTCTTTTCCACGCGGAGCCCTTGTGATATAATCTAATTTACCTACCTGTAAAAGTTCTTTTAGAATTAATTCTCCTCCGTGATCTCCATCAACGAAGGCGGTCACAGTTTTTTCTTTTGTTAACTCCGCTACACTTTTTGGAATGTTCACACCTTCAACGGCCACGGCATTTTTAATACCATATTTTAAAAGGTTTAAAACATCGGATCTTCCTTCTACAACAAGAATCGCATCTGAAGTCATTACACTAGGTCCTGCTGGTAGTCTTTCTGCACCGTATTCAGAAATTTCATGAACTCTCATGGATTCTTTGATCTCTTCAATCATTTTAATGCTTTCAGGAGC
This sequence comes from Candidatus Methanovirga aequatorialis, assembly GCA_031282205.1. Taxonomy (GTDB): domain Archaea; phylum Methanobacteriota; class Methanobacteria; order Methanobacteriales; family Methanobacteriaceae; genus Methanovirga; species Methanovirga aequatorialis. The sequence goes on from JAITEE010000145.1 coordinate 2,082, forward strand.
CGCAACTTCCATCATACTTTCATAAATTTCTTTGGCACGATTCACAACTTGTTTTCTTTTAACGGCTCTTACATCTTCAACTTTTTCAGCGGACATGGACGCTTCACAAGGACCAATTCTATTTATGGTTTCAAGAGATGCAGCTAAAATAGCTGTTTCTATTCTGTCTAAACTTGATGGTATAACAATATCTCCTTTTGATCGCCCTCCACTTGAATGAATATCTACCTTTATTCTTCCAATTCTCCCAGTTTTTTGTAATTCTCTTAAATCTAAATCATTACTTAAAAGACCTTCTGTCTGTCCAAAGATTGCTCCTACAACATCGGGTTTTTCTACGATACCAGTTGCATTTATTTGTACATGTATAAGATATTTAGTTGTGGTTAATTCCTCACCTTTTCCCATTTTAACCCCTCTTTTAGGTACTTTGGGATAATATTGCGAGCTATATTATAATATAGCCGTATCATGATGTTTATCATAGGCAACTTATTCCATAGTTATTTTATAAGGTAAATATAATAATATCTGAAAATTCAATCATGTTACACACCATAATCGATCTTTTATTAAATTTATATAAATCAATATGATGGTTGTAACCGATCATATTTACTTTTAGACAATACAAAACAAGTAGAAAATAATAAAATAAGTTTTAATAGATGATTTAATACCTAAATTTGATCGGCTGTTTACAATTTAAAAGGAGTATTTATAAATAATGAACTATATTTTTTATAATACAAAATATTTTAGGTTAAAATATTTAGTTGATTTAATTCAGATTTTAGTGTATCGTTACTATTACGTTCATTTGTGACTTAATCAATTAATAAAATATATTCATAGACCTTTTTATATTCATTGGACAAAATAGGAAATTAATGATCATTATTTAGTATTTTTGTAAGAATGGTTTTTCATTATTTAATACACAGCCTTTGATTTTCTGTAACGTTAACTTTCCTTGAATTATTGTATTTGTTCTAATAATTTTATAGGACTTAATATATAATAATCTTAATTAAACGTTTGAAAAATAAATCTTTTTAAGTTGAACAAATCTTAAATACTATGATAATAAAACTTATCTTAATTTATAATTGTAATTGTATTCAACTTGGATATGTTCTTCATAGTATATAAAAATTACTTTTTGATTATGTCATCTACGTCTTGATCATATTATCTACATCAAAACATATATGATACTATTGTCATGAAAAATTAATTATTGTGATATTCATTTCATGTATATAACATTTTGATAGTTTTTCATCTGCATCAGTTTTAGTAAAATTCCAGTTTATTTTACATTTATTTTCATTTCTATTATTTTGATAAGACGTGGTTTCACTAATTAAAGACTCTTTATTTCTTATTCTTTCAGGTACATTCTACATTCATTACATTTATTTCTATTTCATCTATGTTAAGCCAACTTGCATGTTTTGGAGCGTAATAGAAATTTATTTTCTTTATTATTTCTAAAGCTTCTTGAAATTCAAAGGTTTCTAAAAATAGAGCTATAAGTATGAGTATTTAAATTATCCATGACAATTTTTAGTTTTTTAGCATCAGAAAACACACTATTAACTAAATGTTCAATATATAATACGAAATTTTTTTTAGTTCGCCTATTTGTAACAGTAATATCTCTTTTACCACATTTAAAGTCAACAGCAACAAAGATATTAGCTGTTCCATTTCTTTTATACTGCTAATCATATTTTTCAGGACTTCCATGGTTTCATAGAAATATTATTTCCTACATCATCTATTCGTGGCTTATGCTTCTCATCGAAACAAATTATAGGGTATTTTGGATCATTAATCTTCAGAATATAGTCTTAAAAGTGTATACATTCTTTTACGGTATTTTATCGATTTCTTTTATACACCACATTTTTTTAGTCTATGGCTTTTTTGAGTTTTTTTTAAAATAAGACGAACAGATTGATGAGTTATAGATTCAAAACCTTCTTTTTCACGAAGTGTTTCAGCAATGAGTCTAACTGTCCATCTTTTATGACCTTTTGAAGGATCAATACAAGCCAAAGCAATGATTTTGGTTTCTTTTCCGATTCCATATTTCTTGGGCTGAGGAGAACGAGGTTTATCATATAATGCATAATCACACTCTCCTTCTAAATACATTTTCTTAACATTGCCAACTGTATTATGACTAATATCCAATATTTTAGCAATTTCAACATTTTTAAAACCTTTATTAAGTAATAAAAGTATTTGAGCTCTTAATTCCGCTTTAGATTTTCTAACAAAACCTTTTAGAGCTTCATTATCACTTTCCTGAAGTTTAAAAACTTTATTCCTCATACTTATATATTGAACTTAGTATTATATAAATATTATCACAAAAACTAACTTTTCATGGCACTATGGAGATATCGATCGTGTTTAATATAAATTTTATGGCTCTGTAGAAATTATATTTGAATTTTTATATTAAATGCTTTTATGTAGTGGTATATGTCATAACATTCGTTTTTTTAGCTTGGTTTCTTTATTTCTTAGTTGATCACTTCGATTTTGGTTTTTATCTCCAAACACCCTTTTTGTAACTGATATCACTGTTTCTACTATGCTTCTACGGTGATATTTTGGTTTAGTGAAGATTGATTTTGTTCCTATTCTGTATTTGCCTTTTTTAACTCTTTTTTTAACTGGTATCATACTGGAAGCATTTAATTTTAGTGTATGAATTTGTGTATTTTTTCACTGTCATAAGCTTTCTCTAATGAATCTTTTTTTGGTTTATATTTTTTTGATTTTTCTTTATATAGTGGTATCGCATCTTTAAAATCGTGTACTTGGATATTTAAACATTTTTATCTTATAAAATTCGATCCTATTCTTTTAAAGAATTTTTGTAACGTAGTGTAATGAGGATTGTCTTTTAAACCGATTAATACTCGTATTTCGGGTATTAATTGAATTACCGAAGTTAAAAGATGGTAATCAAGTTTTAAAACGCTTCATTAAGCATAATAATGTCATAAGTTGATGTTGAGTGTATTTATGCTTTGATTTTTCACACGAATAAACTGGTAAAAACATTTTAACAATTTTAAAAGCTACAATAAGTAAATCTTATTAACTCATTATCACATACATTAAACATAAGATCACTTTTTTGGTTTGTTAATACTTAATATATGATCCCATCATACTTAACATGATTTCTACAAAGCCAATTTTATTTGTAAAATGAGTCCATAGTACTTAATTTAGTTGATAAAATGAAAAATGAAAAATTGACTCCAAAAGATTTACTAAAAAGAGTATCCAAGAAGAAAACTAATCAAAATGAAAATTTTCCTTATGAAGATTATTTTAAATGTCTATCAATTGAAGATTTATACGATGAAAAAGAAAGTGGGAGCTATTACTACAATCTTAAACTTCTTTTAGATTCTACTTCAACATGTGAAATCTCCGATGCTCTTTTTTCTTTAACGAACAGTAATGGAGTTTTAAGAGGTTTAAAAAATATCAACGGTTTAAAGGCTTATGGTAGAATAGTAACTGTTAAAACATCATATAATGATTGGGGAACATCCGTTTTAGCTATTGATGAAGCAAAAGAAGGGGAAGCACTTCTTATAAAAACCTACCCTGAAGATGGTTCACACAAACGTCATTTAGCAAAAAGAAGACCTTCGGCTGTTTGGGGTGAATTAACGTCTATAGCTGCTAAAAATAAAAAAATAGCTGGAACATTCGTTTGGGGTCATGTTAGAGATATAGATGATTTAAACAAATTAAATTTTCCTGTTTTTGCTCTTGATATCTGTCCTAATGCAGGATCTGCTCTTGGTCATGGAACGGTTAATGATAGTATGATCTTAGGCCACTGTCATGTTAACCCAGGTGATTTTATATTCGGAGATGGAAGTGGTGTTGTTTTGATTCCTAAAGAGTTATTTGAAACAGTTATGAAAAAGGTTGTGGATATTAGAGTAAGTGAAAGGAACATCTCCACCAGTCTTAAAAAAGGAAAAAGTTTCTCTGAGCTTGTAAGGTTGAAGTGGTAAACTGTTTAATAAATTTAAACGGCATAACCATATCAAATGAAATAGTAATAAGATATTAATAGATGAGATAACGATCATGGAAAGTGAAATAATTCAATGTGACGTGCTCATAGTTGGCTCTGGTGGTGCTGGTTGCAGAGCAGCTATTGAGGTATCAAAAAAAGGTTTGAAGCCGTTAATAGTATCTAAAGGTTTATCATTTAGATCTGGATGTACAGGAATGGCAGAAGGAGGATACAATGCAGCATTTGCTAAGGTTGATAAGGAAGATAAAAAAAGGATTCATTATGAGGATACGATAATAGGTGGTAGTTATTTAAACGACCATGAACTGGTTGAAATATTGGTGGATGACGCTCCAGATAGGTTAATTGATTTAGAAAATTATGGTGCATTATTTGATCGTCAAACTTCTGGTGAAATTAATCAACGTTCATTTGGTGGTCAAAAATTTAGAAGAACATGTTTTCAAGGTGATAGAACTGGTCATGAAATCATGATGGCATTAAAAGAAGAGATAACTAAAGAAAATATAGAAACGATGGATGAAGTAATGATAAGCTCCCTTGTTTTAAGTGAAGATGATCAAAAGGTCGTTGGAGGAGTTGGTCTTAATTTAAAGGATTCTAAGACAATATTTTTCCAATTTAAATCGGTTATTCTGTGTACTGGAGGAGCTGGACAATTATTCCACGTCACATCAAATACCTTACAGAAAAATGGTGATGGCTTTGCCTTGGCATGGAACGTTGGTGCAGACTTGATCGATATGGAACAAATACAATTTCATCCAACAGGAATGGTTTATCCAGAATCAAAAAGAGGTATCTTAGTAACAGAAGCAGTAAGGGGAGAAGGAGGCATACTTTTAAATAAAAATAAACAGAGGTTCATGAAATACTATGATGATAAAATGGAACTTGCAACACGGGATGTTGTAGCGAGAGCAATATATAACGAAATAAAAGAAGGAAGAGGAACTAAAACTGGTGGAGTCTATTTGGATGTATCGAATCTTCCAAGAGATGTTATTGAAGAGAAACTAGAGACCATGCTTCAACAGTTTTTAGATGTTGGTGTGGATATTAGTTTTGAAGCAATGGAAGTTGCTCCAACGGCTCATCATTTCATGGGAGGCATTAAAATAGATAAAAATGGAGCATCTAATGTTAAAAACCTTTTTGCAGCAGGAGAAGTCACTGGGGGGGTTCATGGAGCAAATCGTTTAGGTGGAAATGCTCTTGCCGATACACAAGTCTTTGGAAGAATAGCTGGAATTTCAGCATCAAAAACATCAAAACATTCTTCTCTTGAAATAAACAAAAAAAGAATTGAAAGGGAAGAGTTAAGAATAAAAAACTTGATCAAAAAAGGAAAATACTCGCCACACGAAATTAAGACGGAGTTAAACGATGTAATGTGGAATTATGTATCCATAATACGAAATGAAGAAGATTTAAAAACGGCTTTAGCTAAGGTCATGGCTTTAAAGTCTAAGTTAAAGAATATGAATATTGGAATTGAAACACGTTATAACCGATCTCTTCAAGAAGGTTTGGAGATTATTAACATGATAGAAATAGCTATTTTAGTTATTAAATCAGCTATTTTAAGAAGAGAAAGCAGAGGAGCTCATTTTAGGGAAGATTATCCTATGATGAAAAAGGAATGGAGGAAAAGTATCGTCATGAATAAAAAGAAGGTAAGGTTTGTTGATAGATAACCTTTTTTTTAGTTTTTGAGGTTATTAAATTCTTTTATTACTCATAGTCCTCTTTGAAAAGTTTATCAACTTATAAAATATTATAGTGTATTAAATAATGTTTATAAGTAATAAAAATGTTTAATAATTTATTATAAACATTAAATTTTTAATTAAAGAAATTATAATTGATATTTTTAAAAATAAAAGTATCTTAATGGTTATTTTAATAATTAATAAGATTTAAATAAAAATTAATTAAAAATAATATTTTAAAATCAAATGAATAATTACAAATATTTTTTATTCCACTATAATATCCAATCTTATCTATTTAAACTTAATTTAGAGAATTTTTATAGAAAAGAATTAAGCTAATAGTTGATAAACATATCATTATCACCATAATATGGTTTTAGTTATTATTTTCAAATTAAAACGTTAATTACTTAACTAATTAAATTGAATATAAAGACGATTTTAATGGTAGCTATCGTGGTACGATCTATATTCATGGATGATCCACATCTTCTGTATAATGAACAAGGTGTCTGATTTTCATGAAAATTTCACGACTTCTTTAAAGGTATTTCCCCATAAATAACAATTAATCATGACACTTCATTAAAAGTACAAATCATATGTGAATGATTTTAAATT
>JAITEE010000149.1 GCA_031282205.1 Candidatus Methanovirga aequatorialis
CTTAATTATAAGAATATAATTATAATAAAACTTTAAATTAAATTTTAATGTGATTCCAATGATTAAATTTAAAATAAAGAAATTCAAAATCTTAGTGAAACGACTTTTGGCCACGACTCTCAATATAATATAAATTATTGAGATAGATTGTTTATTTGATCAATAGCTTCAATTGGTAAAGTACGCGTTGCTTTTTTAAACGCCATATTACCACTCCAACGTAGTTAATTGTACTATTATATGGAAGCCGTGTTATATATAGATATGGCCGTCAAACTTGATTTTCTTAGGAAGTTATTTAACAAGGTGTCCATTACTCAAAACATCTTTACGCTTAATGTTATCAGTGCAATATTCCCTAACATCTTTTTCTTTACTTTTTGAAAACATAGGTTCTGTAAAATAAATTTCAAGTTATCCACACTATCAAATTCTCTCTTTAATTCATAATATACGTAAACTGTAAAACAAACAGAAATTACAGAAAATTTAACACTTTTTTAACATTATCCGCCAATTCAGGGCATACAGGATGTGTTATCTCTTTTTGGCTAATTTGATAAAGATTTTCTTAGCTGATCTTTTATTGCCTCCCACATCTTTTGTTCTTCTCCACAGCCAGAAGCGATAACATAATCCATATCAGACGAGATTATAATCTCATAAATTTTATTCACCTTTTCACCTGGATCCACAACTGGATAAAATTCAGTGTTATAACCTTCTTTAATGATGTCATAACATCTCTCACCCATTTCCACTGAATTTCTGCCAGGTAAAACACTAACTTTAATTGGATTAATTCCTTCAATTGCCTTCAAATGGTCATCAAAAATCTCTTCCTCATGATCATCAGGACTCGTATAAATAAAATGAACACCATCATTCTTCATTATCGACTTCATGAATTTGACGTTAACATTTAATGCTTCACCATTGTCTCCCTGGCCTAAACCAACATGTTTAGTTAATTCACCCCTTTGTTTTGAATCCTTTAAAGTTGAAGCAAAACTTTTCTTTACTTCAAAGATTTCAAAACGACCAGGAGGTAGTACGTCTCTACTTAGTTTACCAAAAATATTTTTAACGTTTACCTCAAATTTTTCAGGTTTTGAAGTAAATGAAGCGTAAGCAGTAATAGCCGTCAGTCCATTGTTAATGTTATGTAATCCAATTGGAGGAAAATCACATATAAATTCAAAAGTAAATCTATCCTTCAAAAAATAATTGTAAGGTTCTCCAGAAATTTTAAATCTCCACCTGTCGTTATTAATTTCGATTTCGGTTAATTCAACTTGAGGTTTTGGCTTAAAAAACCCGCAATCACAACTATAGACGACCTTGTCGTCACTTAGATCATCCTTTTTTAATTTATCATCTTCATCATTATCATTTAAATCATTATTTAGAGTATCTTTATCTTCCATATAGTATTTTAAAGTTTTCGAACATACAGGACATTTTTTATCCTTAGTTTCTAAATTCACCGATGATGCAAAGTAATTCACTTTAAGATCATATCCATTTTTTTCAGCTTCTTCTTCTTTATTTTTAGCAATGTAGGTTGTATAAGGATTGTTACCATTGATTATAATAATTCCTTTGGTCATTTTTTTTGAAAGAAGTGATTTGGCATGAAGATATTCTTCAAATTTATTTTTAACTCCTCCCACCTGTGTGTGTTCTCTTGAAATATTTGTGTATACAACACCAATTGGATTTACAAGTTCTTGGATTCTATCAGGGATCCCGTGTGATACATCTCTAATACCATACTCAAAAATACCAAAATCCACGTTGTCATTAAGTAAACCTGTTGCAATAGCATTTATCGTGTTACTTTCATAGTTGGCGGCAAGTCTATATTCATTTTCCATTAACTTAATTAAAATCTTAGTGGTCGTTGTTTTACCGTTAGTTCCAGTTATTATAATAGACCCGTGACTAGGATTTTTAGCTAACTCCTTCAATCCATCGTAGGTCACTATCTTTAAAAACAAATAACCTGGAAAACTTTTACCCATTCCCTTACCTAATTTCACACCATGCAAAGCAAGTTTTCCAGCGATTTTAGCTATTGAATATTTAACACTGCTCATTTTTATCTCCATAAACTACTCTCTTTTTATAATTTTTTTTTATAATTTTTTTTTATAATTTTTTTTAAAATAATTTTAATTTAAGTTAAAGGATCAATTTAATTGTATTTAATTCTTACAATTTAATTTTTAAATAGACGTACTACAATATATCAATTTTTTAAAAAAACAATACAAGTAAACGTTGCTATGTAAAAATACAAACGTTATTAATATATATAGTGTTTTGTAAAATTATTTATATTGATCTAATATTTTTTTTAATTTAAGATTTGGAATTTTGTCATGATAATTTTTATTAAAAGTTTATTTTAAATTTAATTTAAATTAGTAATCATTGATAGTTTAGTAAATAAATTATTTTTATAGTTATGTTTTTAAAAATAATCTTTAAATTATTAAT
>JAITEE010000181.1 GCA_031282205.1 Candidatus Methanovirga aequatorialis
ATGACAATTTAATTATTTCGATATTTTAGTGTCATGAGAATTTCTATTAACTTCTATTTTTATTAATATTAATGAAATTCAATATTTATTAAAAATTATTTATTTATTCGCGAAGTGAATTTAGGAAAATTTATTTTCCGCTTGAATTTAAATCATAATTAAAAAATTTAAAAAAATCTGAAAATTTTAAAATATTGGGTTTATAGAAATCTTCGTCATATAAAAGTATCATGAAATTTAAATTGTCATAACAAGAAGTCCAAGAGGATGGGCAATAATTATAATGCCTGCAGGTATAAGAATTGATACATTTCATGGGTTTCCACATGTTCATTTCACACAAAACGGTAAAAAACATGAGATAAAGATTGATGATTTTGAATTGGCATTAGAAATTGTAAATGAGCATACAAGAATAATGGAATTAATAAAAAAAAATTATTAGAGGAACTTTCATGATAACCATAAGAACGATAAATCAAACAGATGGAAAAGGAATCGTGAAAAATTATGAAAACAAATATGGATCAATAGCGAATCTTAAACAGATTATTAACGCTGATCCTAATAACGTGAAGACTAACTTTGATCTTGAAGAATGGGAGTACTATCTCAAACATCCTTATGAGAAAGTCAATGACGGAAAAACAATATATCGTGATTCTAGCTCGATTAGTATGTTGGAAGTAGAGTTGATGGGTTTTATTAAACATGAAAATCCTAGATCTATCAGTGAACTAGCTAAAATGACTCATAAAGACGTTACGACTGTTCAAAGAAAAGTTAGTAATCTCGAAAAAGAAGGTTTTATTAATTTGGTTGATGGAAGAAAAAATAGTAAAATTCCTGTTTTAAATTATGATAAAGTAGAAATAGCCATTTAAATAGATGCCGTCAAAATCAACGGGATTGGTCATCGAAAATCTTATTTACATTTGAAATAGTACTGTTAATTGTATTTTGAAGTTGAACATTGGATCATGAACTGTCCAAGGTTATTTTTATTAAAAATTTTGGCTCGTGTTGAGAAATTAAGTTATTTATATTGATGATGGTGACGTTTATCAGTTTTTGATCAACTATTTTTCAAAAATTCTTTAGAGAATTTCTTTTAACTTAACTTTCTCTATTTAGTTATTACTTTTTTATTAATTCTTATTGTTTTAATTATTACTGGTTTGGTGGTTTTTATTGTATTTTCATCTTGTTGGCTTTGGTTGATGATTTACAAATCTTTAAGGGAGAAATTATTTGATTTGTCTTAAATGGGAGGATTTTAGGCGAACAAGGTGGAAAATCTTCAATTTTTCAAATTTTAAAAATGAATTGGATTTAAATGATATTCATGCATATACGAAGAGATCTGTTTATAAGTATGTGTATTTGAATGTACTTTTAGAGGGATACTGATTTCCAAAGGTTACAAAGAAGTTCAAGAAATTACAGGACTCGTTGATCACCAATAAATCAGACACCTTGTTTGTAAATTGATAAACTTTTCAAAGATGACCATGAATTCCATGAAAATTATTCATTGAACTTGTTTAAATCAATATTTAAATCTTTAAAAGCCATTTTTACTGAATTTAAACATTTTTCCAATTTTTCAAAGTATAATAAATGAGATTGGCAGTTACAGTCTGATGAACCAAAGTCTTTAATTTCTGTTCCACCGATCCTTTTAGCTATTTCACATTCGAGTCTATCATCATCAACGTTGATCATTATATCTTTAATATAGGCATATTTTGAGAATAAAAGATAATCAACATGCCAATGCTTCTTTTTATTCGTAGAGAGATGTCTTTTTAATCTCAAAGTCAAGGAGTTCAGTGCAGATCCAACGTAGACGTAGTACCCTTTTTTGAAAAATATTTCTCCTAAACTCCCAATTTTTAAATGACTATCTTTTCGATTGTTTATTATCAAACAATAGCTTCCTTTCAAAACTTTCCTGTTATTTTCCATTCCTTACCTTTTTTCTGATAAAAAAATTAGCACCTTCACTTAAAAAAATTAATTAAGATTTATCAGGTGATTTATAACTGCTTAATGGATTGTGTGCCTTCTCAATCAATTCGTTACCAATCTTTTTCATTTTTTCGATTAGAGAACTTTTTTTTGAACTTTCTATCAAAATATTTTCTAAAACATCGCTTAGGGTATCGACTGGTATGATCTCAACCATATCCTCATATTTCTTTTCAATCATAACATCTTTCAAGTTGGATCTTGGAATTATAACTTTTTTCATACCCGCTTCGGCGGCAGATTCAATTTTAGCAGTCGCCCCTCCAATTGGGAGAACATCACCTCTCACGGTTAAAGAACCTGTTAAGGCAACAGATTGATCAAGAGGTATTTCTTCAATAGCAGAAATAACTGCTGCGGCTATTGAAACACTTGCACTATCCCCTTCAACACCATCGTAGGTTTGTAAAAATTGAATATGAATATCATATTGAGAAATATCTCTACCAGTATTTTTTTTAATTAATGCACTTACGTTTTGAACTGATTCTTTGGCAATCTCCCCAAGCTTACCAGTGGCTATTATTTTACCTTCATTTTTACTTTGAGAAGGGGCTGCTTCAGCGGCAATCGGTGATACTAAACCACTTCTATCTCCAATAACAGCTAAACCGTTGACTACACCAATTTTTCCACCTTCTGGTCTGAAAACAGCGTAATCTTTCCTTTGAGCAATGGATCTGTCGGCTATTTGTTGTTCTAATGTTCTTGAGAATTTTTTAGCGGTTTCAACATGTTTTGCAGTTACGATGTTTGAGTTTTCTTCTGTGGCTATATCTCCTGATGCCCTTATGAGACCACCAAGATCTCTCAACTTTAAGGTTAATGCATCTTTTTTACCAGATCTCCGCTTGGCTTCTCGTATAATCTCATCTAATGCATCCACATCGAAATGAGGTATTCTACCATCGTTTTTAACCTCTTGAGCAACGAACTGAACTAGCTTTTCCCTATTTTCTTTGGTATCATCCATTGAATCTTTCATATAAACTTCGTAACCATATCCTCTAATTCTTGAACGCATAGCAATATGCATTCCTTCAAGAACTTGGATGTTACCTGATGCAACTAGAACAAAATCACATGGAACGGAATGGGTTCTTACCATTGCACCACTACTTGTTTCACTCTGTCCTGTTATTGAATATTTCTTTTCTTGCATTGCGGACAATAGCTCTTGCTGGGTTTTCATGTTCATTGTACCTATTTCATCGATGTAGAGAACACCTTTATTAGCTTTATGTATCATTCCTGCTTCTACACGTTCATGAGCTGGGGTGCCTAATCCTCCTGATTGGTAAGGATCGTGTCTTACGTCACCGAGTAATGCACCTGCATGAGCTCCAGTAGCGTCAATGAAGGGAGCGAATTTTCTATTTTCATTACCAACCAACAACTTTGGATAAAGTGAAACTGTTCGAGGCTTTATTTGCATAAATATAAAGACTATTAAAAGAGCCGCTATAATGGCATAAAATGGTTGAGAATAATAAAACCCTAAAATTAAAACTCCACCAATTAGGATCACCATAACGAAAGTTTTCTTTTCATCGTATCCTTTTAGCATGGATTTATTAGCCATGACAATTTTTTTACCTTCTCCTGCTGGAACAGGTCTTATTATTGGATTGTTGTTATCTTCTTGGTTTGGATAGACCAATATATCTTCTAATGATTCATGAGGTAAAAGTTCAGCCATTCCTTTAGCCAGCATTGATTTTCCGACTCCAGGCTCACCAATGAGAAGTACATTTCTTCTTTGCCTAGCTGCTTTTTTTATGGTTTCAACAGATTCTTCATGACCAATAACCTGATCGATAAGAAGTGGAGGCACGTTGATATCTTTAGAACTCAGGATATTTTTGTGATTAAACATGACTCCTTTTTCATTGAGGTTGGGATCATCATTAAGATTGGATTTATCCTCCCCAAGCTCGTAGGTATCATCTCGATTTTCAGGAACAACTTCATCATGCTGAAAATCTTCAGAACTTTCCATATTTGTATCGTCCGTATTTTCATTTAAGTTTTCTCTCTGCTCACTACTTTCCATTTGAGTTACCTCGATGTTGATTTATTTGTTTATCATTAGCTGTTCTAATATAAATGAATCATTAATAAAACTTATTAGTAAAGCAACATTAACTAAATAAAGCAATATAATTAATAATCAACTAATAACGTTATAAATGTATAATATTTAATTAAGTTTAGATCTATTATCAATAGATGTTATAGTTAAGTTACATTTTATGTAGTTAAGTTACATTTTATGAACAAGTTACAATATATTTTTATATTACTATGGAATGTATAATTTATCATATAAATATTTTGTGTATTTTAGTAAATTTTTGTAATTAAAATAATGAGGGGGTTGAAATTTGTGGTTTTAGTACTTACAAACGTCAGTGATTTAAATAAAAGTATGGTAAATAAAAGTCTAAAAATGTTAGATCAGGATAATTTAGATGAATTAAATGAGATAAGTGAGATATTTTACTTAAAGGAAAAATCAATAGAATTTAACACGGACTTTGATAACGTTTCTATTGATACCATCATGATTTCCATGGATAACGTTATGGACGAGGTTTACAATAAAGTCACGATGTTTATTGGGGATTTGATTAAAAGGAAAGATTTTATAAACGTTGTTGTTGATACAAGTTTTTTAGGATATGTAATATTAGAGGTTCTTATAAAGAAATTTGATATTGTCGATGTTTTTTTAGTTGAGAATGGAGAATTAAAAAAAGCACACCCATGTAGCTGTGGTTCAGATTACATTGGATATTAGAATATTTTTATTCAAAATTCTAGAATATCTGTGTTGTTTCTGAAAAATTTGATATATGGATTTTTTTTAAAAACAAGGACAGTAAAATCAAAAAAAACAATTTTAAAAAAAGAAATAATGTTTAAAAATAATTTATTTTAATTAAATGATCGTTAAAATAAAAAAAAAAAAGTTTAAATTAAAGTTAACCTTTAACTAAGCATTTTCTGGACGACCTACACGACTAGGCAATATGGATAGATGCCAATCAGAAGTTTCTTTTTCAAATCCAGTTATGGCACTGAAGTCACAGTCATCATGTTTTCCATCTCCAGACCGTTTTATTGTCAACTCTCCTTCAGCGGTACCTTTAGGATTGAAATCTATATAACCCTTGGTTACATAATTGTCTTTATTGTCATGTTCCATTTTATATATTTCATAAATATCCACATATCTTTCCCACGTGACTTCATAAGCCCTAAATTCCCAATTATCCCAATAAGAAGAAGGATAGGCACGCACACGGAATTGATTATCATTAGCCCATATAACCTCAGCTGGAGGCTTGTAAGCAAGATTTTTCACTTCAACAAGAGATTTAGCAGCATGATCTCCTAAAGAATCATCAATATGTTCTTGAAAATTAGTTTCCATTGAATTGTTGGGATTATCCCAATAAGTACTATTTGCTGCACTACCTGAACTAATAATTGAAAAACATAATGTAAACATAGCCATTAAGCTTAAAAATTTCATACAATTTATTTAAACACTCTCCTTATATTATTGAATAATATATTCGGTATTCAGATATATACTAAAAAGTTTCTATAGACTCAATATTTTAAAATTTTCAATAAATATTAGAACTCATCGATATTACTAAAAACTAAAAATGAGGTTAATAGAAATTCTCTTTATATATTCCAAAACACCTTGTTAATAAACTTCTATGTGTCGGTATATAAAGGTTCTGGTTTTGGTGTTATATTCTCATAAAAAAATGTGCACTAATCCTTTGAAATTATTTTAAACTCTATCAAGTGGACTATATTTTAGTGAAAATAGACTTTTTTCATGATTTTTAAAATATTTATAAAAACGACAACGATCTACTTTTCCAAAATTGAATCTTATAAACATTCAATAAAAAAATTGGCATAGTCCGAAAATAAGGATAAACGAGTACAATTGAAAAAATCAAGTTTGGAATATAAAGATATCGTTTGTAGGAGATTGAAACTACATGTTTTCAGATTGTTGTAAATACAAATATTTTATAAAAAGCTCATTTTCCTCTTGATGAATATTTTCATGGGATTTTAGAGTTATATTTTTGATTTTAAAGTTTGTTGTTCCTTTAAAATATTACAACGACGACGAAAAATTTCAAATGAAATTGTTGTACTGTGCATGATAACTAAAGCTAAAAATAGGTTAAAAGTTTTATAACTCCTAAAAGAACGTTAAAATTAGATATGATTAACATGTACAATATGTTGATAAAAGAATCATGATCACGATATGATTCACTGAATTTTAGTAGATAAAACACTATTAAAATAAACGATTGTTATTCTCTTTCTATTTTCATGAAAAAGATCATGACTATACTATTCCTATAAGTTTCAAAGATAGATAAATCAATACCAATGCTAAAATCTTCTTTAACATCTTTTCATTAATTTTATAAGCTAATTTAACACCAATATATGTTGTTGGTATTGAAAAAAAGATTATTATCAATAAATAAAGTATGTTGACATATCCTACTAAAAAAAGAATATTGTTACTGTTTGTATTAGTTAATAGGTAAGGTATCAATCCTCCAATAGCCGTTATTGAAATAAAAATTGTAGACGTTTTTATTGCTTCGATCATGCTAAATCCTAAAAGTAGTGTTAATATGGGAATAATAAATATTCCACCACCTAAACTTAGTAACCCTGATAAAAATCCAACTCCTATTCCTAGAGTACCACCATAAAATAATTTTTTTAAATTCAACTTGGAATCTAATTTTAAATTTTCAGAGTCGTTCCTCTTATCGCTCTTTTTTTCTGGTTTAAAAATCATGTTTAAAGCTATTAAAATGAACACTATTCCCAAAATATTTTTTAATGCTTCAGAATCACTATTAATAGCTACTAAACCCCCAATTAAACCTCCAATTAATCCAAAACCTCCGAATATTAAACCTAATTTTATATCGAATTTAGATTTTCTATAATGGTTGTACGCACTAAAAATAGCCGTTGGAAATATAATGCCTAAACTTGTTCCAAGAGATATTTTTAATGCAAGTACAGAATCAATACCATTTACACTCATTAGTAAAAACAGGGTTGGAACTAATATAAATCCTCCTCCAACTCCAAGTAATCCTGAAGCAACTCCCACACATGTTCCGATAGTTATTAAATAAATAATGACTTCAATGAATAAAATATTAACACCTTTTTGAATGTATGATCCATAAACTTGTTTATTTTTTTATCTTCTTTATTGTTCCGTTGACCAATAGATTTTTTTATTTGTAAGTAATATTTTTATATAATAAAATCATACATTACGTTGGTCGTTGACAAAATTTTTATATCAATATTTATTATAAAATTCTCTTTAATTTTTCTCTTTAACTTTAAAAAAAATCATTTAAAATTATTTGACTTAGTGGATTTAAATTATAAAATTGTTGATACTAAATATATTAATTTTAAAATGATTTACTCATGAAAAAAGTACATATAATCCAGATTTAAGATAAAAATTACTTAAAAAAAAGCCGCTTTAAGGGCAGTAGTAGGGACGAGGATTTCCATGTTGAAATTTGATGGTAAACGTATGAAATTTGATGATGAACGTTTATCAGAATCTGGTTTCATTAAGGATAAAAAAGGGAGTATTTTCACATACTTGTACTTGGTTATCATTATTTCCATTGTTTTAATGGCTATTTTAATATTAAATCTATCGATGGTGTACTATGAAATCGATCAAAATGAACTCAATTCAAAAACATTTAACTACGTACTATACGACTATGAAACGAATATTCCAGTTTTATCATATAAAGTTTTAGAAAATTTATCAAATAGGGTTGTAGAAGCTGGATTACCTTTAACCGACAGTAGAGAATCTATAAAAAAAGAGCTTGAAAAAAGTTTACTACAAAAGAACAAGGAGTACCATAAGAATTCAGGAATTCAAATTGAAGGTCACGTATCCTACGTAGGAAATGGAGAGGATCCTTTTCATATAAATATTAACACATTAATCACTGCTTTTAAGGATAATATAAGTTATAATAAACAGATAACAAGTGAAATATCTATTGAAAATCTTAAAGATCCACTTCCAGCTATTAAATGCGGCAAATATCAGAGTTTCTCCTATAACAGCACTAATTACAACTATGGGAATTCGTTGAGTGAATACTTAGAAAGTAAGAATCAATTTGGCAGTCAGTACTACATAAACGGAACTTCACCACTGAAAATAAAAAAATGTATATACGAACCATATACACAACATGGAGAAGGAGTTTCAATGGAAAGTTGTCTAAAAAATGGATACTATCATGAAAGTAGAGATGGAAGCTGCTATTT
Organism: Candidatus Methanovirga aequatorialis; assembly: GCA_031282205.1. Lineage (GTDB taxonomy): Archaea > Methanobacteriota > Methanobacteria > Methanobacteriales > Methanobacteriaceae > Methanovirga > Methanovirga aequatorialis. The sequence continues at coordinate 8,422 of JAITEE010000181.1, forward strand.
ACATAGATTAGAAGGTGTTGGGTTGTGTTCAGATTATGGGATGGAAACCTTTATTTTACCTAATCCAAAATTAAATCAAAGTGGTTTAATGGCCACATCATCACCAGACCATGTGATATTTGGATACAGCTATCCTGGGGAAAGCATCCTGTTGAACAATTCTCATGGATCTAAATCGTTAATCTTTCTTGATAACTCCCACAGACAGAAATATGGTATTAGGTAAGTGATCTTTCATGAATGGAGAGTCAACATTAAAAAATTTGAAAATAACGTTCTTGGATGGAAAAGGAACACTGTTTATATCAGATATTTTTATTCTATTAATCGTATCTGTTCTTTTAATGACCACCATAATAACCGTGATGGATTTATCAACTGAAAAAATATTAGGTTCTCTTGAAAGATCAAATTTAGAGAGAAAAACAGTTGAAGTTTTAGATAACCTAATTAAAAATCCTGGAACACCTGATAATTGGGATCATCAGAAAAATGGGATCGATATAATTCCTGGCTTAGGAGGGGGGAATAGAACAATCTTATTTAATAAGTTACTAAGTTTAAAAAAGTCTTACAATAGATTGGTTGATGAAAAGATTTTTCAAGATGAAATAAAAAGTTCAATAGCCCTTAGTCCATTGGATCCTAAAGTACTCCCTATAGAATTTGGTGACAATGAAGATCTGCATCTCGTATCCAACGTGGTCGTTGTAAAAAGACTTGTCAAATGTGATTTTTTAACAAAATTTAAGATTTTAGACTTTAAAGAGAAAGAAAGGGATCTATGTATAAATCCAAACCATCATGGGAATAATTGGGTTTGTGAGCCTTTTACAATAAATAAAAAGGATTTAAAATTTACAGACTACTATCTACTTTTCAATGACGGGTTAGTGGGAACCAGTAATCATTGGAGTGTAAATAATCCAAAAAATATGGATGAAAACGAACGCTCAATCAAAACCAATTCATACAGAATCAATCAAATTTTAGAGGATCAAATTGGGAATTCTATTCAAATGAACTTCTGGATACATATAAAATTAGATTCAAATAATGTAAATGATTTTGATGGTTGTTTAGTGGCTATTCCAAAGGATTTTAATATGAACGAGATTTTGGTGGATGGTTTAAAAATTGAATATTTTCAATACAACGATTGTTATTTAACTTTAAAGACATGGTTCAAAAATTAAAAACGTTAATATAACTTTTTCCAAAATGTTATATGATAAATGAAAGACAACTAAAATCATCTTTCTATCGGAGGAATTGTCTCAAAATCCAAATTTTAATTTTTCATGAAAGTTAATTCATCTATTTGGTCTTTGATAATTTAATACAACAACATTCGTAAAATATAACGTTCGTAAAGTCCATTTTTAATCGATGATAAAAATTTAATATATTGAATTTGATAACGTTATTAAAAATAAATTTTCTTAAAGTTGTAATTAATCAATATAAATTCTTTTATAAAATAAAATAATTATTTTTAATTACAGGAAGGAAAGTTAAGTTTGCAAGTTTTGAACGTTAAAAAATATTTTAATTTTTTTAAAAACAACCATTTAATGTTAGTTTATTTTATTGAATGAATTTATAAATATTTTGTTAAAATAGCTATTTTATATTTATAAAATCTTAAATGGATAATTTTCATGAAAGTTAAATAATTTGATCTCTTGCAAACTTTAGTTAAAATCCTATAATAAAATTTTAAAATTAAGGCTTTGTAGAAATCATGTTAAGTATGGATGAGATCATATAATTAAGTTAAAGAAACCATGTTAAAAAACGCACACTATGACATATATCCTACATAAAATCATTTAATATAAAAATCAA
>JAITEE010000188.1 GCA_031282205.1 Candidatus Methanovirga aequatorialis
AGGCATTTCACGATTGAGAAATAAAACATTTGATATCCAATCCATTAATAACAAATAATGCATTTTCTCAATTATTGATAACTCATTGTATTCTCTTGTAGCTATATTATTCAATAACCTTTTTCTTTTTCAGAGAAACAATATTCAAAAACTATAATTCTACCTCCTGTTCAATGCTGTCAAGCTAATATTTATATTACTTTGAATACAAATTTTTGTATTGATTTAGGGTGTAAAAAGTTAGAGTTTTTCATAAAAATCAACACTTACTTATAAAGAAAACGTCAAAAATTGAAAAAATTCCACAAAATTTTACAGTATCATCAATACAAACATATTAACTTGACAGCATTGACCTCCTGTTTTTAATTTTCTATATATCTCCTCTAAAAAATTTCACGTTTGTAGCATTAAGTAAATATTAATCTATATCAATAGGTAAATAAACATCAGTTCCAGTATATTTGATTTTATTGTCATCAATGAAAAAATATGCCATGTCCACAACCTACATCTAAAATATTGACTCCATTTTTAGCCCATTTTTCTATGAAATTAAATAAATAATACCAACGTATATCTATTAGATTTATACATTTAATAAATATTTAGAAACGCTAGTTGAGGTAGTAACTCCAGTTAAATCTGAAAAAACAGATATGGACCAGCTTCATAAAGCAATGGAATTATTACAATCTGGTTTAATAAATGAAGAAGAATTTAAAAAGTTAAAAATTGATTTGTTTTTTTTAATCAGTCAAGATAATCTTCAAAAAATTGGAGTTGTTGGACAACCTTAACTTTTAAATACTATTAAATCTAAATGTTAATATTTCTTTTAACTTTTATAAATTAACAAATTTTAGTAGTACATCTTATTAATGATTTTTAATATGAGGTTTTTTAATGTTTTTAGAGGTTAAAAATATTAACAAAATTGAAGGGACTGTTGAAGCACCTCCATCTAAAAGTTATAGTCATAGAGCTATTATAATAGCTTCATTTACAAATGGGGTATCACGAATTTTCAATCCTCTGATCTCTGAAGATACTGAAGCTTCAATAAAAGCATGCAAATGTTTTGGAGCAAAAATTGAACAGGTTAAAAACAAGGATAATAGCTATTTGGAAATTATTGGAACTACAAAGATAGAGAACCTTTCTAAAAAACCAATTGATTTGAAGAACTCAGGAACAACGTTGAGAATCATGACTTCAATTGCAGGATTATCTGAAAACAAGGTTTTACTCACTGGTGATAGTTCTTTAAAAAATAGACCTATGGAAACACTTTTAAAAGCCTTGAGACCATTAGGAATAAATGTTAAATCCATAAAAAATAATGGGAAGCCACCAATAATTATTGAATCAGGGCTCGTTGGAGGAAAAACATCTATCGAGGGTGATGTGAGCTCTCAATTTATTTCATCTATATTGATAGCTGGTACTATGTCGAAAAATGGTGTTGAACTTGAAGTTAAGGGGGATTTTGTTTCAAAACCTTATATTAAAATGACACTGTATGTCATGAAGAAGTTTGGTGTTGATATAGGACTAAAATCATCTGATAACAAAGATAACTCAATATTTTTCATTGTTAAACCCCAAAAATATTCTAATTCAGATTTTATTGTAGAAGGGGATTATTCTTCTGCTTCATACATTTTATCTGCAGTGGCCATACTTGGTGGGAAAGTAACCATAAAAAATTTGTTTAGGGATTCTAAACAAGGAGATAAATTGATTATAGATATTTTAAGAGATATGGGTACTGAAATAATGGCCACAGAAGACTCAGTCACTTTAATATCTGATGGAAAACTTAATGGAATAGATATCAATTTAAGTGACGCTCCTGATCTTCTTCCAACCGTGGCTGTTTTAGGTGCTTTAGCAAATGGTAAAACAACAATAACTGGAGTTAAACATGGAAGATTCAAGGAGACAGATAGAATTAAAATGTGTGCTCTTGAGTTAAAAACACTTGAATGTGAAGTTACCGAATTTGATGATGGTATGGAGATTATTGGTGGAGTTAATTCAGGGATTGTTAATTCTCACAAAGATCATAGATTGGCAATGGCTTTTTCTTTAATTGGTTTAAAGCATAGCATCCTTGTTGAAGATGGAGAAGTCTTTGATGTTTCATTTCCCAATTTCATTGAAACGATGAATGAAATAGGTGTTGATTTAGAGCTTCATAGGAATAAATTATTAAAGAAGGAATAAATGAATACTTAATCAAATATAACCAAAAGATACAAAAAGTATTGTGTGGTGGTTTAAATTCCTAAAAGAAAAAAGAATAAGACTTCTAAAAAAAGCAATTCATCTACTAATTCATCAACAAACAAAGATCCTATAATTAAAAATTTAATGGACAGGGACTATAGAGATCTTAGTGAAACTAAAAAAAATTTAACTGAAAGAATTAGGAAAATAATGGATATTTTATCGGACTTGTTTACTCTTAGAGTATTTGAGGATAGAGACCCTTATCGTGTTTTAATTAGAACCATCCTTTCACAAAGAACAAGAGACGAGAATACTGATAAGTCATCAGCTATACTTTTTTCTAAATATAAAAACATTGAAGAAATAGCTGACGCTCCAATTGAAGATATTGAGGAACTTGTTAAAAGTGCAGGATTTTACAGAGTTAAGGCGAGAAGAATTAGTGAGGTATCAAATTTACTCATTGACCAGTACAACAAAACCGTACCAGATAGTCTAAACGAATTGTTAGAACTTCCAGGAGTTGGTAGGAAAACAGCTAATTGTGTTTTAGTGTATGGATTTCAAAAACCAGCCATTCCTGTTGATACTCATGTCCATAGAATATCTAACCTTTGGGGCATTGTCAACACTAAAACTCCTGAAGAAAGTGAAGAAGAGTTAGAAAAAATAGTTCCCAAAGATCTATGGATCGATCTAAACGATTTGATGGTTCAATTTGGACAGAATATATGTAAACCGAATAATATGCAATGTGAATCCTGCCCTATCTCTGATCTATGCTGCTATTTCAAATCTTTATAAATTTAATTATAGTGGAATAAAAAATATTTGTAATTATTCATCTGATTTTAAAATGTCATTTTTAATTAATTTTTATTTAAATCTTATTAATTATTAAAATAACCATTAAAATACTTTTATTTTCAAAAATATTAATTATAATTTCTTTAATTAAAAATTTAATATTTATAGTAACTTATTAAAAATTTCATTACTTACAAACATTATTTAATACACTATAAATAAATTAAATAGTACTTCCAACAACAAGTAAAACACTGAAAATAATTTCAGAGACAATGAACTGATGAATTTAGTTACCTCTAAAATAGAGTGGTAGCCTCCTTTGACTTTTATGTTTATAAAAGTCTTGAAGAGTGATTGGTGAAATATTATGTCATATAAAATTGCAGTCACAAGTGATGACGGGGAATACGTTAATCAGCATTTTGGAAAAACGACACATTTTTTAATATTTGATGTTGATGACGACGGAGAATATGAGTACTTAGGTACCGTTAAAAATAATCCTACTTGTTGTGTTAATCGTGAAAATAAATCGGCTGAAGCAGTCGCATTGATCTCAGATGTTGATGTATTAATAACAAAAAATGTGGGGATAAAACCAACACAAATATTGATTGAAAACAATATTAAACCATATATAAGTTCAGCACCAATTGAAATCGCTTTAAATGAAGTAATAACTATGCAAAAGGAATAATATTCTATTTAAACTTAAAATCAATCTACTTTATTAACCGCCTAAAGTCAAATCAGTTACCATAGTAATGATTCATTTAAAATTTTTTTCTTCGAGCTATTTTTAGTTAAATGTCCATAAATATAACGAAAAATCTTCGATTTGTTCTAGGATAATTTAACAAATTTCTAATTTGCTAACAAGACGAAATTTTTGATTTTGTCGTGCTTAAAAAAATCTTTGATTTTCTGTTTTATAGTTCATTTCGCAGAAAAAAAATGATTATTGGACCGCCTCTAACTTAGCTATTTTATCTGCAAAACTATTCAACACTTTTTTTGAAAGTCCTTCAATGAATTTTATTGAACCTGCACATTCATGTCCTCCACCATCGATCCCTGCTTCTGGAATCTCTTTAGATAACTCCCAAACAATCTCATTAAGATTAAATCCAAATTTTTTGTTCACAGAATCTGTTGCCCTTATAACTCCAAAATCAGGACCATAAGCAAGGGTTAGAATTGGTTTATCCTCACCATACTTTTTCACTATTGCATCATGAACAAATCCACAGGTTTTACCTGGAGCTGGAAATGTGAATCTATGAGCATATTTTTCAACATCTAAAACATTGAATATTGTCCCATTGTTTAATTTGCTTTCTTTGAGATTTGGAAGAGCCGCTTTAAGTTGATTATTCACTCTTTTATTATACTCCTTAAATAGAGCATTTAATAATTTTTCATGTTTATCAAAGTTATCAACATTTAAAATTGTATCCATTATCCCTCTACCATTCATAAATCTAAGATAATATGCTTCAAAATCAACACATTCAGCTATTTTCCTTAAATCCGTTTTAGAATACCCTTTTTCAATAGCTATTTTTATATATTCGTTTGCTTCATTAGAACTTGCGTGATCTCCAATTACAGCTATTCCTGGAAGATGTTTAATAAGTTCAACCACATCAGGATTTATCAATCTTGCTACTTCAAAACCTAAACATCCTGCTGTTATTTGAGAGTCTCCTCCAACAAGATAAGGATTCACATGAACATCTACAAATTCATCCACCTCCACTTTACCATCGATCACTTCTCCTGGGAAGTGATGATCGATAACGACTATTTCAATATTATAAATTTTTGCTTTCATCAACGCCAAAACATCTTCTTCAGTTGAACCATTATCTAAAAGGATTATTAATGGTAATTTCTGACCATGACGCTCTAAATCTTCTAATGCGAAGGATAAGTCTTTTATAACATCTTCAAATTCATAAAATGGAGCTTTACTTGGTGCTCTTTTAAAATAATGCCATATAGCATCTTTATCTGGATTAATTTCATTTAAATAAGGAACAACTGCTTTTTCCATTGCAATGCCAGCACAAATTCCATCTGCATCTGCATGGTGCCTTATTAAAATAGATCTTCCATCTAAAATAGCTCTACGAATAGTTTTCGCAGCTTTCATCATTTTAGGTTTTAATTTCTCTAAAATAGGGCTTTCAACAAGGAAATCTGCATCTTCTACTTCTGAACGTTCATCTAACGCTTTTTCAATGCGTTCTTTTATTTTTTCAGATTCTTCATGGTCTAAGGATTCAATAGAAGATGATTCGATTTGAGTCTTACCTCCATGTTCACTAAGCTCCCCAGTGACTTCAACAAAATCTCCAAGATTAATGGATGGATAAACACGAGTACCTGCTTCATCAAATGCAGCAACCCACGTAATGCCCGTTTCATCTGTTATTGTGAATATGGTGGGCCCCGATGTTTGTTGAATTTGTAGTACTTCACCTTGAACCATTACATTTTTTCCAGTCATAACATTTTCAAGTGAAGCTATCGTGGATCTTGCCATGTTCTTCTTCAAGGTTTTAAATTTATATTTGCCAACAACAACACTGTGTTGTAAATCTACTTCTCTTCTATCCTTCTTTATTTGAGAAACTTTGACAAATATTTCATCGGAAACTTTATATTGGGGGTTTTTTTCTCTCAACAACCCCCATACATCTTTATTTAAACTAACAAAAACACCATATCTCTCCACTCTACTAACCTTTCCCTTGTAGGTCACTCCTTTTTTCAAGTCATCCATTTCTGATAGACCATCTAAAACATAGATAATTTGTTCTTCGTTTAAGATTTTATTAGTTCTTTCCTCTTCTTTTTTAACTTTATCCATCTTTTCCTTTTCTACGATTTTAATACATTCTTCACACAAATTCTCATTTTCTTCAACGGTCCTTCCACATCTACTGCAAACGTTCACTTCACCTGTTCCATCACATGTTTCACACTTTTTATATACTTTGATTTGTCCTGTTCCATCACAAACTTCACATGGTACGTCACTATCGGATTCTAGATCAAATTTTGCTTTTGCATTTGTGTTAATTCCTTTAAAATGATCCCTTGTCTCAAACACATTTTCAAATCCTGTTCCATCACAAGCTTTGCACGTCTTCTTTTTAACTACAGTTGACCCTGCTCCATCACATTTTAAACATTTTTTTCTCATTAATTCTCCCCTCATTAACTAAAACATTTCAGTAAAATTGGTTTAGTTCGTTCATTTAATGGTTAATTTTTTAAAAGTTTTCCATATCCTTATGTTTAAAATTTTCTATTTTTTATAGGTTTAAGTTATAAACATTTAAATACCATTTTCAATTAACTAAAATTTTGTTTTTAATTAAATAAATCTGGATTAAGACGAACTATCCTATATCTTTCTTCTTGAATGGCCACCCCATTTCTCATATAAGAATTTGCATCACTGACGTACTCATTAAATAGTTCGTATCTGCTGAATGATGATATTTGAATGGCCTCTTGTAAGCTTAAAGTTGCATTAATTTTGAACTCCAATTCCTTTGATATCAAATCAATGTAACTAATATATTCTGTGTTATTTAAACGTTTATAATTTTTTTTAATATTTTCAATGTTACTTTTAGCGTTGTTAAAACTTCCAATAGCCAGTGCTACTTTTGCATTTGCAACATCGGTTTTCTTTAAATTTAGTCCATCAGAAGCAAGATTAAAATTTAAATCACCATTTTTTATATTATCATTTAACTTAGGTATGATTTGATTTATTCCATCCATATCCGAATTAATACACCCACTAACAGCAACTACCAACACTAAAACAACTACCACAACAATTTTATTTTTCATACTATCCTTCTATTAATATCCTTTAAATTTTATCAAGGTAACCAATCTTTATAATAATTAATATATTGATTCATATAATATAAATATTTTTTTTTATAGATCGAGTCGTGGCCAAAAATCAAATTTTTAAAGATTTTGCTAAATTTAATTCCAATATTTACTCTTTAAATTTTATTTAATCCATGAATTTATCCTAATTATAAGAATATAGTTATAATAAA
>JAITEE010000192.1 GCA_031282205.1 Candidatus Methanovirga aequatorialis
CACAATTTAAAAATACTTCACAACAAAAACCTCACAAATAAATAACCCTACCTCACAGAAAAAAATATCAATTTAATTAAAGATTTATCAATTTTAATTCTAATACCAACGATTGCAAATGTAAAAATAAACTCTAAAATCAAAAAACTAAAAAAAAATCATTAAAAAAATCGAAAATTTAAAAAAAATGAAAAATAAATTGTTACACACCCTATCAAGATTAAAAAAAAAAATATTGATGTACTTTTAATGAACGATGAATTTAATATCTTTTTCTTTGATTATTTGAATTATTTCATTTTGAATTGTATCAATTAGATTATCAACATTATTAAAATCTTTTAAATCATAGGAAATTGAATTTTTAGATCTGAAAAGTTTTTTAAAAACTAGCTCTCCTACCACATCATCGAAACCAGATTCAAGTTCGATGATTCTTGATTTTTTGTTTTTAAATGGAGATTCAACAACTTTATCTAAGTCTCCATCGGTTATTCCTATAATTGGAATGTTGAATCTGTATAGTATGTCAGAGGATACAAGGCTCGTATCGTCCCCAACAGTGACAACCAAATCACAATCTTTAAAACTGTAAACATCTTCAGTTACGTGGTTTAAAAGAGAAACTTTAAATAAATCAGCATGATCATGATTCAATACTCTTGGTTTGACTTTAGATGTGCGAAGTAAACCTGTTTTAACAATGGCCGTGTTCAAATCGATTTTTGATAACTTTTCAACTCCGTGCTCCTTTATCTCACCACCGATCACATCGACGATGTAACCCTCTTTGGCTACTAAAGTCAAATCTTTTGAGGTAGATTTTCCAACCACAACACCATTCACGAATACATTTTCATTGGGTAGAACACCTTTAATGGTTCTGTAAACCTTATCTTGATTAACCGTATTAACTACTTCTACTGGGAAATCGGAGTTTAAATAGTTATTGTATTGGCCTAAATATTGTGGAAAATGTTTTTTTAGTATTGATTTTGGATTTGCAACGTTTAAATTAAGATGTTTGGCTATTTTCTTAACGACGTCTTTTAGATTGTTCTTATTCCATGGTATAATTGTTCCATTATCTTCTCCAGGTCTTTCAATCTGAATAAATGGTGGATTTTTCCAATTATTTTTGATGAACGAGTTATTGAAAACTTTAAAACCAAAGCTATGTCCTGTTGTTTCTGATTTTCCATAGTTTATTAAGAATATTGAGTCCATACCACTTTTTTTAAGGATGGTTATTGATTCACTTGGAAGTCTTCTATGACCAATATCTATAATTCTTTCTAATGATGCATCTATAACTGCTGTTCGCCCCATAGTCCCGCCTAAAATAGCTTCAACCTCACCAAATTCAGATAAAAAATCTATAATCTTCGTTGCGAAATTGGAGTCTACGATCTTGGGACCATGAACAACGATTCCAATGTTTAAATCTTTTTTCAAAATAAAAACCTTTATGTAATCTTTAATTACAACGATTTATGACTTTTGGTTATGGTACATTTACTCGTATTTTGTTAATCATATTTATAAAATTTGTTAAAAAAAATTAATTATAATTGTTTTTTGAATCCCCATACTTTTTTTATTTTAGTTGGCTATTTTTTTTGTTTTCGGGCGTTCATTGGGCTCTAAAGAGAGAGAACAAATGATTCAATTTTTAAATTTTTTTTTTAATCTATGTTATAATAGAATAAAAGAAGTTTGATTAACGCGTATGCTTGAAGATAAAGTCGAAATATTTATATACTAATAAATTTAATGTGTTATTATAGGTATTAGTCTATCTTTATATGTTATATATAGTATTAAAAAATGTTCCATTCATCGATGATGAGATATTGGATTGATAGGGAAATATTTACAAAATTACAATAGATGTATGTCGATAAAAATAAATTAAGATGATTAGATACTTAACATTGATGGAAAACATTTTCTAAATGTTATTTTGGTATTTGAACTAAGAAAAATAAAGATGGATTACGTATTATTCAATTAAAGTGAGGGATAGAATTAGATCAACTCATTTAAGGAAATATGAAAATGTCTTATTTAACAAATTAAGGGGGTGGGCATTATCATTTCAAAGAGTGTTTAGTAATAAACCCGATTATCATGATTTGATGGATCTGATTCATTGTGAGGAACTTGAGGCATACAAGTTCATGCACAAAATCGGATGGGATTTGTTTTCCCATCCCCATTCAATTGTAGAGGATATTGTAAAAAAATGGTTAAATGCACATAACATTCAATTTCAAAGAGGAAATAAAAGTATTATAAAATCTTTTGAATTGGATTTTTATATCGCAGAGAAGAGAACAGCTATCGAAGTTAATGATACCTCTTCGCATAATTCAACAAGACATTTCAAGAGTGATAAACCCAAATCCAAAAATTATCATTTAAATAAAACTATTGCCTGCAAAAAGAAAAGAATCCATTTAATACATATTTTTGAGAAGGATTTAGATAAGTTAGACATTGTTCTTCATCCATTATTGCCAAAGAAAGTGATTGGTGCAAGTAAACTAAAATTGAAAGATAATATGCATCTATTAAATTTTTATGCTGAAAATAATAGGCAAGGAGCGGGAAATGCTTCAAAAGGTTTATGTCTAGTGGATAAAACAGGGAATATATTAGTAGCAATGACAATTACTAAATCAAGGTATAAATCAAAAGCAGAATACGAACTATATAGATATTGTGTGGCATCTGGATGGAACGTTAAGTTTGGTTTTGAAAGACTATTCAAAAATTACTTGAAGATATTGGATTTGAAAGAAGGTGATAGAATAATATCATATTGTGATAGGACCTACAACCAATGTAAAGTATATACAAAAAATGGTTTTAAATACTCCCACTCGTCGGAACCTAACTATAAATGGGTTAAGGGTCTTAATTGGTTAAGTAGGGAATCTTGTCAAAGACACAAATTGGCAAAAAGGTTTAATAAGGAGAAGTATCAAAATAAAACATGGACAGAAAAGACTATAATGGAAAATGAGGGTTACCTGCGTGTCTATGATTGTGGAAATAAAGTTTTCATGTATCAGGTGTAACATGGGTACAAAATGAAAATTAAGTAAATCTTTCTATTTTTCAAAAAAATGGAACTATGAAGACATTGAAGGAAATATAACAAGTACATGTTATAGTTTAATATTAAAACCTTAATTTTTAGAATTTTCATTTTAAAAAGAATTATATAATTGTATTTTTATAAAGCAATGATACAATGAACCCTAAACATAGTTAATAGGATACCAAACATGGTCAATTTTTTCCAAAAATTTAGGATTCTAAAAAGTTATATAAGAACACGTTGGATCTAAGACTTTTAATTGATCATACTTTCAATGAGATTGATGAAGTGATAAAGGTTTTAGATGATTTAAAATGACCACCTACAAAATCTTAAAGGCAGTGAAATGAAGCAACGGTACTTATACCATTGGTAAGTTTATCAACAAATGGGGAAGAACCTATCTTCATTTAAAAGAACATTTAAATTCATTTGATGATTGATTAAACTTTAACTTATTTTATAGACTTTTTAGAATTACATTTAATATTTTACAACTTCATATTCAAATTCCCTAAAAAATAAACAGTATGAAATGTAAAAAAAGATATTAGGTATTTTATTGTCTTTTTGGGAAATGAGTAGGGTAATAAGTAGTATATATTGAATTAAAAATGTTTTTTTTAATTAATTGATGATTAAAATCTTTTTTTCATGAGAATTGGATTAATGTTCTGTTAATTCTTTAAATATTAGTTTTTGGTTTTTTGTTTATTAAATTATATATATTTTATTTGTTTCTTAGTATTTTTTGAAGCTCTTCTTTGACTATTTTATTGACAACTTTTCCATCCGTTTTTCCTTTAAGTTCTTTCATTGACATACCCATTAAAGGCCCCATAGCAGCCATCTGTCTCTCTTCAACCATATTTTTGTTCTTATTAATGATTTCAGTGATTGTATTTCTTACATCACTTTCAGATAGTAGTAGAAGATTCAATTTTTCAGCTATTTTTTTATAACTTGGTTGTGTTGGTGGATCTTTCTCTTTTAAAATAGCTACTTCTTTTATAATGTAGTTAACACCATCTTTACTTATTGATTCGTTTTTTAGTAGTGTGAAAACAGATTTAATGTCCTTCATCGTTAAGGATTCAATGGCTATTTTATCTCTTTTTAGCTCTCGTAGTGTGTAGGCATAAAAAGAACCGATTGTTATTGGATCGATCTTGAGTTCAGATGAAACCTCTTCGAACTCATCTGCATATCCTCTTTTGATTAATTGATCCGTTAAATCTTCACTTATTTTGTATTCTTTCATTATTCTATTTTTCTTTTCGTTGATAAGTTCAGGTAGATTATTTGAAATATTGGCTATTTTTTCTTTGTTAATTTTAAAAAGTGGAATGTCCGTTTCAAGATACATTCTACTTGACGTTGGAAGAGGTCTCATATACTCACTTGTTCCGTTTTCTAATGATTTTCTTGTTTCTTCAGGAACTCCATCATGAACCATTTTAACTCTTCTAATTACCTCTTCTAATGCAGAAATGGTTATATCTTCATCTGCAGCAACCAGTATGATGGCATCATCATAGGTGGTGTTTAAAAACTCTTTTAACATTAAAACTTCATCTGCAGTGATTCCATAGGCAGGTAATTCATCGGTATGAAATATTCCAGAAACACCATGTTTTTTAGCATAATCAGATAATTCCGTTCCAAACCTACGATCTGTTTGAAGCTCTAAACCAATTAAACCATTGAAACCTTTTAAAACAATGGCCTTTACGGATTTTGCCTTGGATATAATCTTAGAGCTCGTGTTTTTAAAGACCTCGTCCACCTCAAAAATTTCATCTAAAACCTCAGAACCTCTTTTTTCAATTTCATTTTTAATTTTAATAAGATTTAACTGTCTTTGAACCTCTAATTCAACCATTTTTGGGATTAAATCCAAGTTTTGAACTCCTTTAATTTCCACACGACTACCTTCCCTAATTGAAATATTTAGATCTTGTCTTATTGTTCCAAGTCCCCTTTTAACATTTGTACTTCTTAATATCTGACCTAAAACGTATGCTACTTCTTTAACCTCCTCAGGATCATGTATAGAAGGATCTGTTGTAATTTCCACTAATGGAATACCTAATCTATCTAAACGAAACGTTGTGAACTCATTATTGGTGTTCATTCTTCTTCCAGCATCCTCCTCCAAACAAAGGTTTTCAATAGCTATTCTCCCACTTTCGGTGTCAAGATGACCATCAGTAGCTATTAAAGCTGTTCTTTGAAATCCAGAAGTGTTACTACCGTCTATCACTTGTTTTCTCATGGTGTGGATTTCATCAATGATGTTCATATTTAAAAGTGAAGCTATCGTAATCGATAAGTCCAACGCTTCTTCGTTTAAGTTATGAGGTGGTTCATCATCACTTTCAACCAAGCAGGTTTCATGGTCATAGGTTTGATAGTTAAAACTTAACTTTCTCAAAGATTCTTGAAATGCTGCCCTATCGATCTGACCTAATTCACTTTGTGTAGGTCTTAAGTATCTTTTAATCTCATTATCAAATTCTCTATCACTGAGCTCATTTGGACATGAGCAAAATAGTTTAGATTGAGTATTAAGCTGTTGATGAATTTCTAACCCCATTTTAAGCCCTAATTCTTCCCAATTCATAAAATCACTCATCGTTTTATATCTAAGATATTCTGTTTATATTGGTATTTGACATACTCCCCGACTGATTATATTTAAAGTTTGTCGGAGATTCTTGCTCTCTAATACTAAAATATGGTATTAAGCTACAGTTTCTTGCTTAAATAGTTCTAACGAACCATAGTAACACAAGTTTAGATTCCCCTTTGTCCAACGGTACATTCATTATTGATTTTTATAGTTTCTTTGAGGATATTAATAGCTTAGGGTGTTAGATTTTCATGAAAAAATAAAGAATGTAGACCCATTATTTAACATGTTTCCATGATCATGAACTCTTAGATTCTAAAAGTACAAAATCTTAACAAACTATTATAAAATT
>JAITEE010000064.1 GCA_031282205.1 Candidatus Methanovirga aequatorialis
ATTTTAATGATTGCTTTTAGATTATTTGTACTTTTAAAAAATATTGGAATTCTGATGATGAACTATGTTAAATATCCATGGAAATCCCGTCAATTTTTTATATTTTTCAGACACCTTGAATATCATTTAAAATCTGTAAACAAATTGTAGAGATAACACTCCGATAGAATGAAAATCGAAAATTTTAAAATAGAAACAGATCCTAAGGTCTACGAACCTTCCGATGACAGCTATCTGTTAACTGAAAACCTTATGATTCAAAAAGGAGATGAAGTATTAGAAATTGGAACAGGTTCAGGAATTGTAGCCATTAAAGCATCTTCTTTAGCTAAGTCAGTTATAGCAACAGACATTAACTATGATGCATTAAAATTAGCAGAAAAAAATATTAGAATAAACAAAATAGAAAACATAAAACTAAGCTTTGGAAATCTCTTTGAACCAGTGCAAAATAAGAAATTCGACCTGATTCTATTTAACCCACCATATCTACCAACCGATAAAAATGATATTTTAGAAGACAGTTTAAATTATGCATTTGATGGTGGAATAGATGGAATGAAAATTATAGATCCTTTCTTAAATCAAGTGAAAAGCCATTTAAAATTTGGAGGAAAAGTTCAAATGATTCAGTCTTCACTTTCCAACATTCAAGAAACCATAAACAAATTAGAAAAGGAAGGATTTGAAGTTGAAGTAACTGCCAAAGAAAGGTTTTTCTTTGAAGAAATAGTTCTAATAACGGGAACATTAAGAAATAGACATCAAAAATCAATCAATGAAAATAAACATTAAATTAAGTTCTATCCCCCATAAAAATTTATAAGCTACAAAAAATAATATAGATAACAACAAATTTTTTTCATGTTTTAAAACGTCATGTAAATTGCTCATTTTAGAACTGAACAATGATCAATTATAGGGCCTGTGGTCTAGTCTGGAATATGACACGGGACTTCGGATCCCGAAATCGAGGGTTCAAATCCCTCCAGGTCCGTTGATTTTTAACCTCTTAAATTAAATCATATAGTATATTCTTAATGTTCCTATTTTAGACTATGTTCCGTTTGAAATGATTTGGCTGCTGATTTTCCAGCTAAAAATCCCGTTGAAAATGCCATTTGAAGGTTGTATCCTCCAGTTAAACCAGCAGGCTCTAACAGTTCTCCAGCAAAAAATAAACCTGGAACAAGTTTGGATTCCATAGTTTTTGGATTTATTTCATTTGTTTTAACACCACCACAGGTGATCATGGCAACCTCATGGAGAACTCCATCAATGTTAATTATAAATTGTTTTAAATTGTTTGTAATCTTTATTCTATCTTTTTTAGATAGGTTACTCAATTTTTTATCTCCATCAATAGCTGTGGTCTTTAAAAAATAATCTATGAATCTATTCTTTAGATAAAATTTCAAATAATTTTTCAACAGCATTTTTCCTTTTGAACCTAAGTCATCCATTATCCTTTTATTTAATTCGGTTTCATTTATATTTGGTATCAAATCCATTAAAATGGTCGTGTTGCTGGTATAAAAATTACTTAAATCTAAAATAGCTGGCCCAGATAAACCAAAATGACTTATTAATAGACTTCCCCTTACTTTATTTTCATCATTTCCAAATGAAACCTCAACATCCTCCAAAGTCATTCCAGAAAGTTTTTGAAGTTCTTTATCCTTAATTTTAAATGGAACTAAACCAGGTTTAATAGGAGATATCTCATGTTTGAAATTTTCAGCTATTTTATATCCATGACCCGTTGAACCTGTTTTAGGATACGTTTTTCCTCCAGTGGCCAACACGACCTTTGAAGATGTAACAGTATTTTCATCTTTGATTTTTATATGAAACTCATCATTCTTCTTAGTAATTAACTCTACACAGCTATTTAACCTTACATGTATCTTTAATTCATCCAAATATTCCTTTAAAATTTTTAAAACTGAACTCGCCTTACCATCAACAGGAAAATATTTTCCATTCCATTCTTCTTTAAATTCCAAACCTTTGTTTTCAAAAATATCCAATAAATCCTCGTTAGTAAAACCATGAAAGCTGTGTTTTAAGAAATTTTTATGTTTACTGAACTTTAATAACTGTTCTTTAATAGGTTTACTGTTGGTTATATTGGCTCTACCTCCACCAGTTAACAATAATTTTTCTCCTAAACTTGTTTTTTCAATCAAAATTATTTCTTTCAAAGCAGAACCTAAGATCTTCCCAGCAGAAATTGCTGCTATAATACCCGTTGGACCACCTCCAACAACGGCTATTTTATATTTCTTCATTAACATCCAACTATTTTACTATTTTTCAATGATAGCTTCTTTAAAGAATTCAGGCACCAACGATTTATACATTGGACTTTTAAAAAGAATATTGATGTCTTCATCAAGGATGTAGGTATAACAAAAATCATCTTCAGCTCTCATTCCCCTTCCATAAGCTTGCATTAAAGTCATGACAGTTTTATATGCATACCAACGCTGATCTCTTTTTCTTCTTTGATTAACTTGTTTATCTCCAAGATATGGGAATGGAACCTTATAAATAATTTGAAATCTACACTTATCGTAAGGTAAGTCCACTCCCTCACTCATAGATGGACTTATGAGAACTAATGGTTCTTCAGATTTTTCAAAATGTCCTAATATTCTTTCCCTATTTTTAGAACCATGAGATATTAATCTTGAATTCAGAATTTTATCTGTTATATATTGTTGACATTTATAACTATGTGTGTGAATCAACCCTTTATCATTAGGATGTCTTTTTAAGATTCTATTTAAGATCTCTAAAGTTTTAGGAGCGGTGTATTTTATCCTATTTTTAGACATTTTCCCAGCTAAATTCAATTTCACTGGTCTTTTATCAGCTGGAAATGGACTATCAACCTTAATATGGTACAATTCACTTGGTTTGATTCCTAACCATTTAGCAAACATTTTATGAGAGAGTATTGTTGCACTTAAAAATAGACAAATTTCCCCATACTTAAATAGATAATCGTCTGCGTAACCATTAACACGAAGTGGTTTAAATGAAACACCAACATCGGTTGTATCGATGACCCAGTTCTTTGGTTCTTTTTCAAGATTTTCTTTTAATTGTTTTAATCTTGCAGTGGTAGATTTAATTCTATCCACTTTATTTATTGGAAGGTTGTTTAAAGAAATTTCATCATAAGCCTCTGTAATGGCTTCAATTTCTAAAATCCAATCCTGAGGATCATCAGTTGATAAGGCCTCTTTAGTCAATACTTTTTTAAGGTCTTTTTCAAGTCGATTGTTATACAAGTTCAACTCCAATGTTCTCATCAATTTATCTTCAATGTTGTGTGCTTCATCTAAAATTAATAAATCTCTTTTTCCAAAGTGTTTGACGTAGTTAAATTCAAGAATGGCGTAATCATAATTCATCAACGTTATAGGTGAACCAATAGCGTTTGCCTTTTGATCCCAATAGCTACAATGATTATCTGAATTGAAAAAAATACTACCTCCAAAAGAATCTTCAAAGGCTTCTTTTGAATCCAAGGTTGGATTTTTACTTACTCCATGTTGACAAAAGAATTTTTTTGAACTTGGAGTGGTTTTACATGTCCCAATATCACAGGTAGAATCTAAATTATCTGCTAAACAGTCAAAATTACTTCTTCCCTTAACTAAGGGAAATTTAAATTCATTCATATATTGAGATTGAAGTTGTTTAGTCATTGTAAGGATATAAGCAGAGCCATACATTTTTGCAAGTGTTGTAGCAACGGCAGATTTCCCAGTTCCAGTTCCAGCCTCTAAAACTATATATCTATAACCTTCTGAAATAGCCTCTTCAATATTGGATATTATTTCAAGTTGACCCTTACGTGGATGTTCAAATGGGAAGTTTTTGATTATCTCTTCATCGATATGGGGAAATTCATCTTTTAACTCTTTAACTTTATCCTTTGATAATAAATTGTCTTCAATGGAGTATGGAGTGTCAACTATATTAACACCATGTTTGTTATTAAATGTAAGGCCAATATTAGAATCGTTATTTTCATTGTTAAATCCGTTATCAGTACTATGTTTATATCTCCCACAAACACACTTATTTTTTAACATTCCACAGCCAGGACAAAAAATTGAATTTGACATTATTTAACCTTTTATTTTCATAATATAAATATTAACAGATAGAGCATTTCAAAATTAAAAGCTATTTGAATCACTACAAAAGCGTGTTCTGTGTCAATGTACTCTTGTAATAATAATATATAAATTTTTATTACAACAATCTTATTTTGGTAGTATAGTGTTTTGTAGAATTAAAATTTAAAGCCCAGATATTTTAAAATTTTGCAAAGTTAACTTCCGTACTCATATAAAAATTTTAAAAATTCGTATTCAGTGAAAATAAGTAAAAAAATAACGTTTAACAAAAAAATAGTGAGAAAGAAGGTACGATGTTATAAAGGAACAATAAAAATAGCCATATAAAAAAAAATAAAAAAAAATTGGAGAATAATCTCCAATTCTATTTACCTAAATCTTCAAGAGCCGCTTCGATTTGTGCCATGATCTGTGATGTTTTAAAGTGGTTTTGATCCATAGCACCAGATGGACATGCACCTACACATGTACCACAACCTTTACATAAAGCAACGTTTACCTTAGCTTGGTTGTCCTCAATGGTGATTGCAGTGAATGGACATAAATCTACACAAACCTCACATGCACCACAAATGTCTTTATCTGTGGTAGCAATGATAGGTTCTATTTCTACTTCACCTTTAACCATTGGGATTGCAGCACGAGATGCAGCACCTGAACCCTGTGCAACAGCATCAGGAATGTCTTTAGGACCTTGTGAGACACCAGCAAGGTATACACCATCTGTTAAAGTATCAACAGGTCTTAATTTTGGGTGAGCTTCCATTAAGAAGCCATCAGCACTTTTAGATAATCCGATTGTTTGTCTTAATTGTTCAGAACCCTCAGGAGGTACAAGACCAACACTTAAAACAACTAAATCATAATCATATTCAGTTACCTTACCTAGTAAAGTGTCCTCAGATCTAACGGTCAAAGTTAAGTCAGGATTTTCAATGATCTCAGCAGGTCTTCCTCTTAAGAACTTAATTCCATATTTTTCTTGTGAATTTTTATAAAACTCTTCAAATCCTTTACCAAACGCTCTTATATCCATGTAGTACAACGTTACATCGGTATCCGCTTCGTGATCTATAACCAATTGAGCGTTTTTCATGGAGTACATACAACAAACTCTTGAACAATATGGTTTACCAATTTGTTCATCTCTTGAACCAACACAATGAATAAACGCAACACGTTTAGGAGTTTTGTGATCAGATGGTTTTATAACATGCCCTTCAGTAGGTCCAGACGCATTAATCATCCTTTCAATCTCCATAGCCGTGATAACATTGGTGTACTGTCCATAACCATACTCCAATTTTTCTGTAGGATCATAAGGATCGTAGCCAGTAGCCACAATAATCGTTCCTACATCGATATCAATGAACTCACTTTCTTGGTCATGTTGAACGGCTCCACGTTCACAGATTTGATCACATAGCTTACATTCAATACAGTAGTTCTTATCTATAGTAGCACATAAAGGAACGGCTTGTGGGAAAGGAATGTAGGCTGCTTTAACCATACCAATACCTTCATCAAAATAGTTAGGCATTTCAATAGGGCAAACCTCTACACATGATCCACAACCAACACATGATTCTTCATTTATGTATCTTGGCTTCTTTTCTACTTTTACTTGGAAGTTTCCAATGTATCCATGTACTTCTCTAACTTCAGAGTAAGTTAAAAGTTCAATTTTTTCATGTTTACCTACATCCACCATTTTCGGAGCAAGAATACACATTGAACAATCCAAGGTTGGGAATGTTTTATCCAACTGTCCCATTCTTCCGCCAATGGTAGGATTTTTCTCAATCATGTAAGTTTTAAATCCCATATCAGCTAAATCAAGAGCGGTTTGAATACCAGCTACTCCTCCACCGATAACCAACGCTTTATTATTCACAGAAACCTTAGAAGCATCTAATGGTTCAAGTAATCTTGCCTTTGCAACGGCCATTCTTGTTAAATCTTTTGCTTTCTCAGTAGCTTTCTCAGGTTCACCCATGTGTACCCAAGAATCCTGTTCTCTTAAATTAGCAAATTCAAATAAAAATTGATTTAAACCAGCTTCTCTAACACATCTTCTAAATGTTGCTTCGTGAAGTCTTGGAGAACAAGCTGCAACAACAACTCTATTTAAATTGTATTCCTTAATATCCTCTTGAATTGATTGTTGCCCAGGATCTGAACAGTAATATTTATAGTTTTTTGCTACAACTACATTTGGTAGAGTTTTTGCATAATCAGCAACAGCGGGGACGTCAACAACCCCTCCAACGTTTACACCACAATGGCAAACATAAACTCCGACTCTTGGTTCTTCGTTTGATACATCTCTTTCTTCTGTCATTAAATCACCTTGTACAAGTTGTGATAATATCTAAAATTTTTATAAAAATTAAAATATTAGACATTAACTATACTATACAATAAAAGGGTATATAAACTTTCCTATACCGATCTTAGAGTAAGGTATATATATAATAAAAAATTCTTCTTTAAAGAAAAATATTTTAAATAATAGGATGTTAGAAATTGAGTGAATTTTCGAGCATTTTCCATGCTTATTTCATGATGTAACATGGCTCACATATATTGGAGTCTAAAAGTACACAATATTTAATCGTGAAAATTGAAAT
>JAITEE010000117.1 GCA_031282205.1 Candidatus Methanovirga aequatorialis
AAGTTTGTCAATTATAAAATATCAATATCCAATATAATCTATTTAAATTTAATTTAGATAATTTTTATAAGAAATAATTAGATTAATAATTTATAAACATTACCATTATCACTATAAAATTTTTATAGTGGACTTTTGACTAAAGTTTGCAAGAAATCAAATTATTTAAATTTTTTCATTGACTTATTTATTTTAAAATTTTATAAATTAAAAATGGTTATTTTAATAAATATTTATAAATAAAGTTTATTTAACAAAATATATGATTATTTAAAGAAAATTAAAAATATTTCTAAATTTAAAAACTAAAGCTTTTAAAAAAATAGAGTTTTTATTAAACATTCAAAACTCGCAAACTTAACTTCTATGCCGATAGTCTAACTTTCTGATATTTACATTGAATGTAATAAATGTTTTGTTATTAAAAATGAAAATATCATGTAATACTTAAATCAGAACGTTTATTAATAAGTAGTTTATAACTTACTAATAGAACGTTTGTAGTGTTATCAACATGTGAATTATTAATAATCAAATATTAAGATGAATCAATATAAGATTTAGATTGGCACTGATTTGTATTATTAAATGTTCTATAAATTAAAAAAAATGATATATCCTGAAAATGATGTAGTGGGGTTATAAAAAAAATGGATTTACCAAAAAGACCGGATGTTCCATATAAAGAGTTAGAAAGTATTTTTGAAAATTCTTTAAGTCAATTAAAAATTTTCTATATTTTAAAATCATCAATTGATTTGAGACTATACGATCGTCTTAAAGATTACAAATCTTTTGAAGAAATTTCAGATATGATAAATATCAAACCTACACTATCCTATTATATCTTAGAGATTTTGACCAAGATAGGGCTTGTTGAAAAGAAGGATACGTTATATAAAAATTCTAAATTGTCTAATTTGTATTTAAATAGTGATTCCCAATATTATAAAGGTAAAAGTTTTATATTGACCACTGAAAAGGTGAATATGTGGGAAGATTTAATGGATACAATGAAAGGCGATATTAAAAAGAATGACAACAATCATTTTCCTTTAATAATTCAAGTTATGGGAGAAAATAGTATTTCTGGAGATTTATATGATGTTGTGAAGTTGATTAGTAATTTAGATGAATTTAAAAAAGCTAAAAGATTTTTAGAAATCGGTGGAGGTCATGGATTTTATACCATCGCCTTGAGTAATGTTAAACCTGATTTGGAATCTTTTGTATTTGATCTTCCAAGTGTTGTAGTGGAGACTAAGAGGTACATTGAAAAGTACAGTTCAAAGGTTAAGACCATTGCTGGAGACTTCTATACAGACTCTTTTGGAGAAGATTTTGATATCATTTTCTCTTCCTACAACCCTTCTGGTAAAAATCCAGATGTTGCCAAAAAGGTCTATGAAAGTTTAAATGTTGGTGGTCTTTTCCTAACCAAGCAGAATTTTCCAAGCGAAAATGAAGGAGATGATTTAGAAGAATTATTGGCTAATTTTGAATGGAATTTAACTGATTTAACTAACTCAAAAAAAGGAAAAAGATCTTTTACTTTTAAAAAGGACTTATTTTTAAGGGACTATCTTCTTTTTTTAGAAGATTTAGGGTTTGAGATATTGAATAGCTATAACGTCCTTGACTTAAGTCCAAATGCCATTGCAACTGTAAACGATAAGATTGTAATCGCTAAAAAAGTAAAATAGAACTAAGTCCATATTATTATTTAAAAGTTTGTTGTAGATAGAAAAAAAATGTTTAAACTGACAGAGTTGGAAAAAATATTGGTTGGTGTTGGTATATGAATAAAATGATAATTGTTGGTGCCGTTCTTGTGATAGCGTTGATATCCATATCTCTATTCGTTGTGATTTTTCCAGAATCACATAATAAAAGTGCAGACTCGCTTGTGGTATCTATCTGGGCTTATGGGGGAGAACCAAATAGTCTTGACCCATTGGATGGATGGAATCTCGAGCAAGAGCCATTGATACAGAGTACGTTGTTTAAAAGAGATCACGATATGAAGTTAGTAAATGATTTAGCAGAAAGATATACGGTTAGTGACGATGGAAAAACTTACACTGTAAACATTAAAGAGGGAGTGAAGTTCCATGATGGTTCTAATTTAACGGCTGATGATGTTGTATTCACGTATGATAAAGCGATTAAAAGTGGAAGCTCATCTGCTGACTTTTCAAACGTGATAAATGAAACTAGGGCCGTTAATGATACAACTGTTGAATTCGTTTTAAATCAAGTAGATTCAACGTTTCTATCTAAATTGACCATGTTAGGAATTGTTCCTAAAAATGCTTACAGCAATGAAACTTACGCTACAAATCCAATTGGTTCAGGACCATTTAAGTTCGTACAATGGGATAAAGGTCAACAAATTATATTGGAAAGAAATGATGATTACTATGGAAAAAAACCTAATTTTAAAAAGTTAACAATTCTATATCTTCAAGGAGAAGCTGCACTATCATCAGCTTCAAAAGGAGAAGTCGATATTGCAGAAATACCAGCAGAATTTGCCAATAGAACTATAAATGGTATGCATATACAACAATATCAGTCTGTAGATCCAAGAGGTATTGCTCTTCCTACGGTACCAAACACTGGTGAAAAAACAAGTAAGGGTGTAGCTATTGGGAACAATGTGACTGCTAATTTAGCTATTAGAAAGGCATTAAACTATGGAATAAATAGGGATGATATAGTTAAAGATGTATTTTATGGATACGCAACTAAAACTTATGATGGTGTAAGTACACTACTTCCATGGAGTAACAGTAATACATCTATAAAGGATGGAGACGTTGATAAAGCAAAGGAAATATTACATGAAGATGGATGGTCAGATAGTGATGGTGATGGTATTGTTGAGAAAAATGGTTTAAAGGCAGAATTTGATTTAATATACCTTGCAAGTGATTCTCAAAGACAAGGACTTGCGGTTACAGTTTCTGAACAAGCAAAGAAATTTGGTGTAGACATTAATCCTCAAGGAAAAAGTTGGGATGAGATTTCAAACTTTAAATATTCTAATGGAGTGATTTTAGGTTATGGTTCACGAGATCCTGGAGAACTGAAATTGGATTATTATGGTAAGTTAGCAGGTAAATCTAATATCGTCTCATATAACAACCCCACTGTAAATAATCATATTGATTCAGCAACATCTGCAAAAGATGAGAAAGATTCTTATCCCATCTGGAGATCGGTATTGTGGGATGGGCAGACAGGAATTTCTCCACAAGGTGATGCCCCTTGGATTTGGATCGCTTGTAAAGACTATACATATGCCATAAAAAATAATTTGGATGTCTCTCAAGGTACGGCTACTGTACCAGCACATGGTGGAGATATCTTTGGAAATATATACGATTGGAGAAGAACTTAGTACATACAACTCTCTTCTCTAAATATTTTTTTTTTGTTTTTATAGTGACAATTGTAATGTTTATCAATTATTATAGTATTTCTTATATTTTTTAGTTTTTATTTATACGATTAATTGTTAAAAATTACATTAAATTTTTTATATAATTATTTAAGCATTTGAGTCATCATAGAAATTTTGTTCATTTTTAATTCCGCTTATTTTTGATTAAGTCGTGCCAATAATTCGTATAACTGTTATAAATCTCTATAAGATTTTATATAACTAATCTACTATAAAAACA
Organism: Candidatus Methanovirga aequatorialis; assembly: GCA_031282205.1. Classification (GTDB taxonomy): domain Archaea; phylum Methanobacteriota; class Methanobacteria; order Methanobacteriales; family Methanobacteriaceae; genus Methanovirga; species Methanovirga aequatorialis. The sequence goes on from JAITEE010000117.1 coordinate 3,687, forward strand.
AAGAAAAAATAAAATTATAAAATATCCAAAACACTATATACTGATAATTTTTCATGAACATTGTATTCAAGAAAATCTATC
>JAITEE010000118.1 GCA_031282205.1 Candidatus Methanovirga aequatorialis
AAGTTTGTCAATTATAAAATATCAATATCCAATATAATCTATTTAAATTTAATTTAGATAATTTTTATAAGAAATAATTAGATTAATAATTTATAAACATTACCATTATCACTATAAAAAGACTATTTTCTAAACTTTCTTGAGTGCTTTTCAAGAATACTGACGTTTTCATCATTTTTATTGTTTTGTTTTTTGTTGTGTTCTCGTTTTTCTTGATTAATCTTTGATGGAGTTCTCCTGTCTGAATAACCGTCTCGAGTATTATTAAAAAATTTAGGATTTTTAGGATTTTGCCTAAAACTATTCTCCCTATTCAAATCTTTCATTGCATTATTCATTGCAGAATCGAAGTTATCTTCATCATACTCCATGTAATCTCTTTGATAGTTATGATTCTGTTGGTACTGATGGTTAGGGTTTTGTTGGGCGGTATCAGAGTACCGTGGATTATAACCACTACCAAATTGATTGTTTCTGTTGAAACTATAGTCATGTTTCATTTCACTGAATATGATTCTTTGAACTTTTTTTGGGGTGTTCATATTTTTAAATTTTAAGCTCTCCTTACTATAACCACTGTAAATCTCTATAGTTCCCACAGAGAATATTTTGCCTATTATTCCTTGGGAAAATCTAAGATCTTGAATATGATTGTACATTACATAATCGGCTTTTAAATTAATAACTCCTCTTTTTAAAATTATCCTTGAATCCGTGAGAATATATTCTGTTTTAATCCATTTGATTAAAATCCACGTAATCCATATTATTAAGATAAAAATTAAGACTAAGGTAGCTATACTTACAACTGCATTTATATGGATAGTTTGCAATATATTTGTTATCATTGCATTACTTTGTTGAGGGTCTGACAACCTTTGGATATATTTTTGCAAAGACCCAGAATATGTGAAAATAATCCATAGGATTATAGATAGTGCAATCGCTTTTTTAATTGAGAAAATTAGGTTTGGTTGGGATTTGTATAGGACATTTTCATTTATAAACTCATCATCATCTCTTTCAAACATTTTTATCCTCCTTCAAGCTTTTAAAAATGAAGTTTTTCTTCATTTTAAAAAAAGTCTACTTTTTAAAGTTAGAAAAATGAAGTTTTTCTTCATTTTAAAGCTTTAGATTCATTTGGATATTAATCCATAAAGAACAGCTAATAAAACAGCTCCCAATCCAAATTCCCAGTATCCTAATATTGCAAAAAAGTAGGAAGCTGCGGAAACAAATAAAAATATCGTGAAAATTTTCGTTTTTTTGTTCATAATAAAGTTTAAAATGGTTCTTGTAAATTCAGAGGGTATGTAGTAGGCATATACTCCATTGGCCAATTCAAAGTTGACAAGGGATGAAGGAGTCGTTGTAACCTGGTCGGCTAACTGAGCTCTTTCTCCAGCTTCACGTCTTGTTCTACCTATTCCAGCTCTAATTTTTGTTTTATTATTTAAGGCAAACCATGCAGAATCCAATCCTGCTTTAATAGCTAAGGACTTACTTGGGAATTTAGCTATTAAATCATCCCCCCCTTCACGATAACCTTCGATCGTGCCTTCACATTCTGCTGTAATAAAATTCTTAATGTTGTTCATTATTTCCACTAGTTTATCTTTACCATATTTATTTGTAAAAAGTGTTGAATTTATCATATCAATAAACAAATAGTTTTGATGGTCTTCAAAATCTCCCATAGATTCGTTAAATCTGTTTTCAAATACAAAAGCATATTCTCCACCTAATTTAGTAAATCCAATGGCTGATAATTCTCTTATTTCCTTATTAAGATTTATTAATCTCTCAACTGCTGCTGCTGCAGTCATTCCCACAGCTGCTTTCACGTTAAGTCCATTAGATAATCCTATTCCAATAATTTTAGTGGCTATCTTAATAGCATCATTTTTAGAGAGCATACGAGCAACAATCTCAGTAGAACTATATTCTTCAATTTCTCCTTTTGCCCCCAATATGATTTTAGAAAGTTCATTGATTAATGGGCTTGAATTGGATAGTTCAACATAAAGATATCTATCGTTACCTGTAATAATATTACTTACAAGAGCATATTCTTCTATTTCATTTTCAGCAGGATTTAGTTCATAGAATTTATGATTTGCAGGGATATTTTCTTCTCCTACATCTCGCAGTAGGTTATAAAAAATATTTTCAGTGGTAATTTTGGCTTCTTCAATTTCTATAAGCATGGTTTTTGTAAAATTAAACATCTCCACATATTCAGTTTCTATTGTGGAAGAAGGAACGTATCTAGTACCTATGCTTACAACTTTATATTTAAGTAGTAACTTAAAAACCCATCTTAGTAAAGAATTATTAGCCATTACATATTCTCCAGTATCTAATTAATTTAGATTGTTTGGTATAACAGTTTATATCACTTAATTTAGCTTGTTTATTTTTACATATTCGGATATATATATTTTTATCTTATTCGTTAAATGAATGATCGATCCTCTTTCTCATTTGTCTTGATTTTTTTTCTTGGGATCCAAATGAATATCAAAGTCTCCAGGATTTTCTAAAGTTAAATTTGGTTTTATTAAGACGATGGGAAATTTCCAAGAGCTTATTCTACCAGCTATTGTGCTGGCAATATTACGAGAATTCCTTTTTATAAAAGATTCATCATAAGAATTAATAATAACTTCTATATTAAATGGAGAATCATCTAAAGCCTCATCAGAATAAATTATATTTAATTCAAACAAGTTTGGTTTCATGTATAGGTCATTTCTAACTGCAATCAAAGGATTCTTATCAAGATGTAATCTGTCCTTTATGGTAATTGAAATGTTACCTGCACTTTTCACCGCTTCTTTATAATTCTTAGGATGCACCAAAACAAAAATTATATGTGGGGCTGAAGTTTCAACACTATCGATCATATCCATGACCTTTCCAAACATAGGAATTCTTGAAATTACCCCCTCTATTTTAGTTTCAATATTTGTTTGATTAAATTTATCCATTCGAATTATGGCCTCTTTTGCAATATTCACTGGTGAAAATTCAACACCACTTTTACCCATGTATACATCAAACCTACTTTTTTCAAAGTTTAGTAAAATCTCATCACACATTTTTTGAAGAATGTTTCTAACTTTTTTTGGTTTTTCACTTTCTTTTAATATGATTTCATCATTTTCAAAAGAGAATGGGATTCTCATATGGCTAATATCATGAAATTCATCAACAAACTCTCTAAAACGATCGTTAGAAAGAATCTTAGCATGTTCCTTTTCGGCTAAGTTAAGAATAAGATGATCTGCATTGGTACCAGCTTCAACTTCTTCAATAAAATTATTATCCACCAATTCAACATACTTTTCTTTATCATCTATGCTGTGCCTTAATGATGCATCAGCTATAATTACAGTATCATCATTTCTTTCTTCTAAGGCATTTACTGCAGATAATATATATTCCAGCTTTGCTTTGGAATCTTCCTTTTTTCCAAAACTTGCCACATTGGATGCATCAATAACAACTTTCAATATATCACCGATTATTATTCTCATGATTTCTTCTATGGTAAGTACAACAAGGGTTATAATAATAAATTTCAATAATAAGAGTATGTTTGGAGTTAATAGTATATAAAATTATATATTGAATACAGTTGAGTTTATTTTCATCTACTCTTTATTTTAAAATGGTATATTATTTTCAACTTAGAAGTGCTGTCGTGCAACCGTTCTAGCCAAATTTAATTCATATATATTTAAATAAATAAGATATCATAAACGGGTAATTTGAAGTTAGATATTTTATTAAAAATTAGATATTTCATTATATTCAATATTAAATAATTTGAGGCTGTTTAATTATAGTCACCTTTGAAAAGTTTATCAATTTATAAAATATCAATATCCAATATAATCTATTTAAATTTAATTTAGAGAATTTTTTTATCATTTAAAGCTTTAATTTTTAATATTGAAGAATTTACTCTTTGATTACCACTTACAATAGATGTTAATCTCAACCGCTTGTTGGTTGATTAATCTTTCTTAGATAAGTCCATGAAGAACCTTTCAAATTCGTCATTATCCATGGGTTCTGGTGTAGTATTTTTTTTGTTTTCAAATAGAGATGATCCCAATTTTCTGTATTTTTCAGCTTGGTTTGATTTAGGAAACTTTTCAATAACTGTTTTGGCCTCAATTTCACTTTTTTGTACTAATTCATCTCGTGGTATAACCCCCACAACCTTGGTGTTTATTTTTTCAGCGAATTTATTCACAATATCTATCTCATTTTCAATTCCTTTACAATTACAGATTATTCCAGTCATTTTTCCTTTGAGTTTTTTAATGCCTTTGGAGATGTTGTTAGCAGCATATAAAGACATATACTCTCCAGATGACACTATGCATACTTCATCAGCATATTCTTCTCGTAGTGGAACTGCGAATCCTCCACATACAACGTCACCTAAGACGTCGTAAAGTACAACATCCAGGTCGTCATTTATTCCACCTAGTTTTTCGAGGAGTTTCATTGCAACAATCACTCCTCGACCAGCACATCCTACTCCAGGTTCTGGACCCCCACTTTCAACAGCTGAAACTCCTTTAAATCCTTTAAATAGAATATCGTCAATCGAAGGATCTTTGTTTATTTTGATAATATTTAAAATTGTCGGTAATCGTCTACCACAAAGAGTTCTTGTAGTGTCTGCTTTAGGATCACAACCAATAACCATAGTTTTTTTACCATCTTCAGCGTAGGCTGCTGCAATATTTGCAACGGTTGTAGATTTCCCAATCCCACCTTTTCCATAGATAGCCATTCTTTTATTACTTCCCATGTTAAAAAAATCCTTTATTGTGTACCAATTAATACAACGTTCTATTATCGTGTTAGGTTAATTTTTATGAAAATCAGATTTAAATCATTTATTAGCTAAATAACTCTATGAATATATTTATTTTTAATTTGATTAGTTATAATATTTATTTTTATTTATAAATTGATTCTTAAATAGCTAATGTACATTTTAATTAAAATTGGATTAATTGAATTGTGCGTCATCGTCTTTAACTTAATTTATTAATCTTGTCATAGCGTTTGTCATCATAAGTTAAATATATACAACGAGGTTATATACTACTCCAATGATTTAGTCATGTAAGGACCTTCTAGGTTGTAACCGAATTTCTTGTAATAATTTCTCGCTCCGATTCCACTTGTAATAACCAATTTATTTTTTCCAGATGAAATAGCTATTTTTTCGGCTTTTAAAAGTAAACTTTCACCATATCCCCTATGTTGACCAATATCCACATTTTTATCCCCTATTTTCATCATGTTCCCATAAACATGAAGTTCACGAACAATGGCCGTTTTATCATCAATTTCAGATCTATGAGCCTTTTTGGAAGGTAATCTAAGTCGTAGGAATCCAGCTAAAAACTCTTCCTCTTTATCTTCATAAGATAAAAATACCTCACATCCACCAGATGCTTTATAAGATTCCCTAAATAATTTAAAATCATCTACCGTTAATTCACCTATATATTCTTTGTTGTGTCCTATTTCCCGACACCGAATACATTTACATTTGATATTTTCTTCTTTTAATCTGTCATAGACAAGTTCTCCAAGATTTGATTTTTTAACCCCTGCTTCGATAAGTTTTGATGGAATGTCCCTCTGAATTCTCATGGTTCTAACCCACTTTGGAAGGATTTTCTTTACTTCAACGATTAATTCAACCGCCTCTTCGGTTGTGTATGGTTGATATCTACCTTCCATCCACATTTTATGTAGTTCACTTCCCTTTGTAACAAGTGCAGGATAAATTTTCAACATATCTGGCTTGAAATTATCATCGTTGAATATTTTTTTAAAGATCCTCATATCCATCTCATGGTCTGAAAGAAGTCCAGGCATTAGATGCATTCCAACCTTAATTCCAGAATCTTTTAATGTTCCTGTAGAATCAACTACATCAGTGATTGTATGGCCTCTTTTTATCTTTCTATATACAAAATCATAGGTGGTTTGAACACCTAACTCAACTCTTGTAACTCCCATTTTAAGCATTCTATTAACATCTTCTATTTTACAATAGTCTGGCCTTGTTTCAAATGTCACACCTACACAACGAATATCTGAATTTTCATTGACTTTTTGAGAATCTTCTAACAGTACATAATCGTTAGGAGCATATACTTTAGGTTTTAATTCTTTATTCATTTCCAAGGAGGACTTAGAAAAATTTTCTAATTTTTCAGTTTTGAAAGCTTTGTAATCATTCATTCCTTTAAGACAATTTGATATGAACCATTCTTGATAACATAAGTCTCTTGATGGAAATGTTCCTCCCATAACTATCAGCTCAACTTTATCTATGGGATGCCCTACTTTGTCTAACTGTTTTAATCTTTGGCATGTTTGTTTATAAGGATCAAAGTTAAACATTCTTGCTCTAAGTGCAGCTGGTTCTTCTCCTGTGTAACTTGGAGGTGCCACATCACTTTCAGGACAATATAAACATCTCCCATGGGGGCATTCATGGGGATGACACATAACAGCTACAATAGCTACTCCAGATATTGTTCTCGTTGGTTTTCTCTGCAAAATGTTATAAATATATTTTTTTTCACTTTCTTTTGCATGTTCAAGTATCTGAACGTTTGTCATGAATTTTTCCAATTTAAATTCATTACAAACCTCCCGTTTAGCCTTTTCTAAGTCTTTCCTTGTTTTTATATTTCCATTGAGAATATCCTCTATTAATAACCTGCATGGAGTTTCCATAGATCTAAGTCTCCTAATTCAATATTATATTATTCTTCTTATCATACCTAACTCGTTATTGTTTTATTATTTTAAGTATATAATTTTATTATTAATATTATGTACTGAATTAGTAATAAATACATTACAATTTAGAACAAACTTTTAAAAAAAGTTTGATCAAAACCTCATTTTAAAAAAATAAGCTACAACATTTAGAACAAACTTTTACTTGGCTGTGCAACAATTATTTTTTAAATTTTAGTTAAAAACCGTTAAATTTATATATAATGAGTTGTAATAACCTTATATGAGTAAAAAAAATATGGGGTTTTGATATAAATGGTTTTAAGAGAAGACAAAATTGGTCAGGGACTTCTAGTTCCACAAAGATTAACTGACCTAATTCCTAAAGATCATATTT
>JAITEE010000151.1 GCA_031282205.1 Candidatus Methanovirga aequatorialis
ACATTTTTAATCGGAGAATTTGGAAAGTATTTCCATTTTTATGCTAATTCACCCACTCTATCAAAAAATAAACTACTAAAATATATTACTTAAAATATTTTTGTTAAGGACTATAAACATATAAATAAAAACTAAAAAATATAAGAAACACTATAATATAAAATAATTATTTTTAATTAATAAAATTTTAAAATAAATATTTTCATGATATTGTAATTATAATGGTAATGTTTATCAATTATTAATTTAATTATTTTTTATAAAAATTCTCTAAATTAAATTTAAATAGATTATATTGAATATTGATATTTTATAATTGACAAACTTTACCAAAATCATTATAAAATTAAAAAAAACAAGTTTTTTCTGATTGAACAAGAGCAATAAAGAAAACTATGGATTTTCTAGCTTAAAACAAGTTTTAAATAAAGAAAATAAAAAATTTTCTAAATTAAAATCTATTTTAAGTAAAGAAAAAATATGACTTTTTCTAATTGAATAAACTCAATAATAAAAAAAAAATTATTGTCTATAGTACTCGACATTTGATTTGAAAATAATGATAATTTTAAACTTGCTTAAAATCTTTTAAATCATTAATTAAATAAAAAATAGTAAACTTTATATTATCAAAAGTTGTGTCCGATACTATAACTCTTTAAATCAGAGATTTAAAGAATAACGATGGTTAATAATAAAAATTCCATTGAAAATTTGAGAATCTTTTCAATGATCGTAGTGTCACTGTGTTATTAAAAAAAATCTATGATGTAACCTATAAATAAAGTAAAGTTTAAATATTATTAAATAACTTGTTTAGCATGTTGTTTTAGCGAAGTTTTTAGTCTTTAAAGTTAAGAAATTATATAATTTTTTTATTGATGAATAGAAATTAATATAATATCTAAATCAAAGACATTTATACTTATACCTCTTAAAAAAAAGTGATCTGTAGCCATTTAAAGTTTTAAATAGTAAAAACGGAAAATTTGAATTGTAATGAAACATGATAATAAATATCCTACTTAGCGAGGTTTTAATACAATGGAGAACTTAGAAAGCATAAAAGATTTAAGAAAAATAGTTCTTGATACAAGTAGCGTAGTGGAAAATAGCGTAAAAATGATCATAAAAGAGTTAGATTATCCTGAAATAATAATTCCAGAAGCTGTAATAGCTGAACTTGAATACCAAGCAAATAAAGGAAGGTTTACAGGAATAAATGGGCTCAAACATGTTGAGAATTTACAAAAATTGGAGGAAAATGGTGAAATATCTGTAACGTTTACAGGTAGACGACCTAATAAATATGAAATATCCCTATCTAAAACAGGGGAAATTGATGCTATGATTAGAGATGTTGCTAAATCAGAGTTGGCAACCTTAATTACAAGTGATAAAATCCAAAGTTTAGTTGCTAAAGCACAGGGAATAAACGTGATATACATCCCTCAAGATCAAAAAGACCATTTGAAGCTTAAAATCCATGATTTCTTTGATGATGATACAACCTCTGTTCATCTTAAGGAGAACGTTGTTCCAATGGTTAAAAAGGGAAAACCTGGAAATATAAGTCTTGTCAAGTTGTCCAATGAAAAATTAACCTATGGCTATCTTCAAGAATTAGTAAACGAAATAGTTGAAAATTCACGGCATGATTTTAAGAGTTATGTTGAAATGGATATGGAAGGTGCGACGGTTGTCCAGTCAAGAGAATTTAGAATTTCAATAGCTAAACCACCTTTTTCAGAAGGTTTGGAGATAACGGTCGTTCGTCCTGTTGCCAATGTATCAATTTACGAATATGAACTTTCGGATATGTTAATCGAAAAATTAAAAAATAGTGCCAACGGAATTTTAATTTCGGGTTCTCCAGGAGCTGGAAAAAGTACGTTTGCCCAAGCGTTGGCTGAATTTTATTCAGGTGAAATGAACAAAATAGTTAAAACAATGGAATCTCCACGAGATTTACAGGTCGGCGATGAAATCACACAGTACTCTCCACTTGAAGGAAGTATGGAGAAAACATCTGATTTGCTTTTGTTGGTTAGACCCGATTTCACCATATACGACGAGCTTAGAAAAACTGATGATTTTCATATATTCGCCGATATGAGACTTGCAGGTGTTGGAATGGTTGGGGTTGTTCATGCAACTAAACCAATAGATGGAATACAAAGAATAGCTTCAAGGGTGGAACTAGGTATAATCCCATCAATAGTTGATACCAACATCTTCATTGAGGATGGTGAGATCAAAGATGTCTATGAGACGAATTTGACTGTCAAAGTTCCAAGTGGAATGAAAGAGGCTGATTTAGCCAGACCAGTTATTGAAGTTCATGATTTCAAAACAAAAGAACTTAAAAATGAGATTTATACCTACGGAGAACAGACCATTGTTATGGACATTGATCTATTAAGTTCACCTGTTGGTTCAAAAAAGAAGTCTTCCTTAGAAAATATTGCTGAGAAGGAAATATTAAAAGAGGTTAAAAAAATTCTCCCAAAATCAAGAGTTAGGGTTGATTTTGTATCAGAGAATAGAGTTGATGTCTATATTGAAGAGAGGTATATTCCACGATTTATTGGAAAGGGTGGGAAAAGAATCGATAAACTAGAGACTAAATTAGGAATCAACATTGGTGTTGAATCAATAGACGATGTAGACACTAACGTTGTAGCTTCAAACCAAAAAACAACAAATTTAGATGTGGATAAAAGTAAAAAGTTCTTAAATCTGTATTTTCCAAAGGAGTCCGTTGGTAATAGCTTTGAAATTTACGCTGGTGATGTTTATCTCTTCACAGCAACCGTTGGTAAAAACTCAACGGTTCGAATTAGAACCAACCTTGAATTAAGTGATACTATATTGGATGCCTTAGAATTAGATGTTCCCATCGTTGCTAAGGAAATATAAAATCAGGTAACTTTAATAGATAATAAATTAAACAATGAGGAAAAATAAGACTTATAGTAGTACGTTAATTAAATCCATATATTAAAATCAACTAACGTGAAATATAAACGTTGTTTTTCTTTTTCAAAGCTCAATTTTAAAATTTTAATGAAAACTTAAACCATCCAATCATTTTAAATTAGGTTTAAATTCAATATAAATTAATTTTATATTCATTTTATAATGATATTTGTAAGTTTTTTCAATATTAACTTATTGAATTCCAATGTTTTGAAATCCAATTTTTAGCACAATTAGTATATTTTAAAAACTCATTAAATCCTTCTACAACTTTTTCTTTTATTTTAACAATATTTTCAAGGAAATGTGGGGATAAATATCTTCTTATCTCTTTTATTGGCGTTTCGGCA
>JAITEE010000190.1 GCA_031282205.1 Candidatus Methanovirga aequatorialis
TCTATCAGAAAGATGATTTTTAATTTTCTTTTGAACCATGTTGACCATAATACAAACTCCATATACTAATTAAATATATGAAAAGTATTACTTATAAACTTTTTGATAAGGACTATAAATAGATTACAGTTTATACCTTAAATTCCCTAAAACTGGTAAAAGAGGAAGACCATAAAAAACCTAAACAAAAGCCTTTTAGATAAACTAAAATACGCACAGTATAATTAAAAAGAGAAAAGGGTAAACAAACTACTAATTAATATTAAAAAGGGTGAAATTGAATGAATATTGCTGATAAATATAAGCAGATAGTCCTTGAAATATTATCTAAAAAAGAATTAGATAACAGTTTTGATGAATTGGTTCAGATCAAAGATTTTGGGTGTCCACATGAACGTCCTAAAAATCTATCTGATAGAAAAATGGTAGTATATAGCTTTATTCACAAAAATAAGTTTTTAAAAATTGGTTATGTAGGAGAAAAAAGCAAAGCAAGATATACAAGTCAACATTATAATCCTGAATCATCAAAGTCAAATTTAGCAAAATCAGTAATAGAAGATAAAGAGATTGAATTGGATGAAAGAAATATTGGGGAATGGATTGAAAAAAACTGTCAAAGAGTAGATATTATATTGGATGGAAAATTAGGATACGTCACAGGGAACATATTAGAAGCAGCATTACAATATCATTTTGAACCAAAATACGAAAAAAATATCGTGAAGTATCCAAGGAAACTTGGGGTTTAATTAACAGGATATTAATTATGGTGATTTAAATCCTAGACAAACTAAATACATTTCCGAACTTTTTTTTCGAGAAGAATTAGGTTTAGTTGTTTTAACAGCCCTAAACTTCTTTTTAAGTTCTTTTAGTACACGGTTAAAATCTTCTCCTTGAAAAAATTTAATTAGTATGTTTCCTCTATCTCTTAAAATTAATTCGGATAAATTAATAACACTTTCAACTAAATCTAACGATCGTAAGTGATCGATATTTTTTATTCCACTTAAAGATGGTGATGCATCTGAGATAACAACATCTGCTTCTTCATTTAATGTGTTAACTATTTCTTCTTGGATTTCGTCGGTCGTGAAGTCCCCTCTTATAAAAGAAAAATTTTCTTCATTGATTGGTCTGATTTTATTTAAATCCACTCCAACAACTAAACCTGTAGAATCCACATACTCCAAAGCCACTTGTGACCAGCCACCAGGACTTGCACCTAAATCAACAACACTATTGCCTTCTTTAATTATCTTATATTTCTTATTTAATTGTAATAATTTATAAGACGCTCTTGAATAGTAACTTGATTCCTTAGCTTTTTTGTAGTAATATTCTTTCTTTTTATCCCTTTGCCAACTACTTCCCATACTATCTAAAAAATATAAAACAACTCTTAAGACTTATTAAACTTCATTTTTCTAATTCTTTAGTTTTTGGTGTGTTAATTTAAGATGATTTATCTAACCACCATCCAATATCTGGTCTTTCTCTTTTTTAAAGTTTAAAGAACTGCACGTTGGAGGGCCAATTTTAATAATTTCAACATCAACCTCCCCATCTTCAACTTTCATCAACATAACCGTAGGATCTGTTAAAAGAGGTTTAGTTGGACTGCCAGGATTCACAAGAAGAATGTTATTTGCCTGTTCTATTAACGGTTGATGACTGTGCCCACTAACCAAAACATCCACTTCAAGTTCTCGAGCAATGTATTCCAATTGTTGAGTATCTCCTTTTGGATTAACTTCACCATGTTTAACTCCAATTTTAACACCTTCAATTGTTTCAACATGACTTACTGGTAAGTCCACACCATAAAATCTATCCATATTTCCTTGAACAGCTATCGTAGGAGCAATTTTTTCTAACTCATCAACGACCTTAAGAGAGGTTAAATCCCCAGCATGTAAAATAAGATCAACATCTTTAAAGTACTTACTTAAGTTCGCAGGTAAGCTTTCTACTTTATCACCAACATGAGTATCTGAAATTAGACCAATTAACACAAATATCACCTATCCTTCATTTTTTTTATTTTTTATTCTTATTTAATAGAGTTTTTATTTAATAGAACATTTTAACAGTTTTAATTAAGTTGTTAACCTTTAATTGATTTAAAATTTTCAACACTAAATTTTTTAAAAAGATGAAAATATCCAACTTGTAGTGTAATAAAAAGTATTTGTAATCAATCACTTGATTTTAGAATATCATTTTTTAATTAATTTTTATTTAAATTTTATTAATTATTAAAATAACTGTTAAAATACTTTTATTTTTAAAAATATTAATTATAATTTCTTTAATTAAAAATTTAATAGTTATGATAAGTTATTAAAAATTTCATTATTTACAAACATATTATTTAATACGTTATAATAGAATTTAAAAACTTAATGATCTAGTCTGTAACACCATCTATGAAATATTTTTACTTTCTCCAATAAGTTTTGATTCCATAATAAAAGTGAGTCTATGTAAATCCTCCATGTTTTCATTACGAAGTTACTAATTTATTAAAAATTTAAGATTTTAATAATAAAATTCATCCATATCTTAATTTATTAAATTATTGGAATATATATCTATTTATCCTGGCTTACTCAAATTTTTTTATTTAACTCTTCTTTAAACTTCTTTTATTGGAGTGATTAACATTTTGATTAGATTTATAAATCCTTTTCCTAAAGGCTCTAAACTAACTCCAATTCTTGGATAAAAGTGTCCAACCAAAACACCTAAGATAATTCCAATGACCACTTGAACATAAAGATTTTTTAAAGTAGTTGGTACTTTTAAAGACTTTAACTGCATGTTATTAACTTCTGTCGGTCGTTTAGTGGTTTATCAGAATTTAGTATATAACAAGTGGGCACTGGAATTAAATCAATCAGATAAAAAAAAGTATTAAAAACAAAGAAAACAAGGTTGTAAATAATAAAAAACTTCTTTTTTCTAATCTACAAAACAAGGGATATTACTAAAATACTAATTTTCCTTTAAATAAACCATATCTCCATCTTTAAGTTTTGCAAGAACTTCAAAATCAGTTGTAATCTTCCCAACAATATTTGTTCCATCAAATGGTTCTGCTGTTGGACCATACTCACTGTTATCCTCAAATCTAACACCAATCAAACCAACATTTTTCCTCGACATATTTGTTATACCAAGTGTTCCAGAATAAACCTTATCCTTTGGAGTATTTTCAGGGACTAAACCTTTAGCTTCTTTAGAGTTACCTTCAAAGATAGATATTTTCATGTTGGCAACTGCAAAATGAATCTTTAGAGTTCCAATTGGTTTTTCAATTAGGTTCGTGACTTTTTTAAAGTACAACGATGAGCGAGGAGCGTCTTCATCATAAATATTCACTGAAACTAAATTATCTTTAACAATCCCCATAGTTCTAACTTTTTTCTCTTTTAAAATATCGATTGTAGTCGTTGGATCTTGACCAACCACAAGAGCATCGTCATCAAGAACACCCTCTCTAATCTGTTCAATATTTTGAATAGCTAAGAACTCTTTCGCCTCTTTTTGAGTCATTGACATCGCCATTATTCTTTCAGGATCGGTTTTAACGGTGATGAAATCACCAGTGTTTGCAATGTCAATTAACTCCATTCCACTTCTAACAAATCCTACAATGGTGTGTGCTGGAGATTGAACTCTATCTTCACGATATATATAAATCCTACCAATTCCTTTACCTGTGTTTCTCAAAGTTACAGAGCCTCTTTTCCTCATTGTAGAATGTTCCGAATCTTTGCCAAGACCTTCCATTCTGTAAAACCCAATAAAAGAATTTGATTCATAATCTACCTTAATGGTATCATCTTCAATTAAGGAGAACAGATGTTCAACAGATTGAGGAGAGTCTTGATTTGGTTCAACGAGAACATAAGTAAATATTTGATTTCCTTCACTTAAAATGGTATTTAAGTCAGATATATTTGATGAATCTGTAACACTTCTTCTTTCAATAACTCCTTCAATTTCAACTATACGATCATCACTCGTTAAATCATTTAAGGTTCTTTTTCCACCAACAACCTTGGCAAAAACGCCTTGATTAATTCCAGGAACACCATAAACCCCTGTACTATCCTCTTTAAAAATGATTAAATGGGTTGACTCATTACTAAACCCAGATAAACTTAATATAACATCTCCTTTCCTATATCTGAACTCCTCTGTAGAAGGAGTTAAACATGTTACTATAGGACCTGCAGCTATTTCATTTGAAGTTGTCCATCTTATCTTCTTATTTTCAAACTTCAAATAGCTATTTCTCCATAGATCAGTTAGTTCACTGGCATTGGAAACTAACTCAATAATAATGTTCCCCTTAGGAGTCTTTATCTTATATTTGGTAATGTTTTGTTCAAACTCCTTTGTTCCTTTAATAAGAGAAATTATACTTTTAGGATTGTATGGAGCATTGGTTTTTTCAATAGCGTCCTTAATTGTAGATTTTTCTGGTAAATCAATCTCCTCACCATTAACTTTTACTAACATCAACTTTCCCCATATAAAATATTAATTTTTATTGTTACATCGTTGTTCTACATTTTATAGTGGAATAAAAAATATTTGTAATTATTCATTTGATTTTAAAATATTATTTTTATTTAAATCTTATTAATTATTAAAATACTTTTATTTTTAAAAACATCAATTATAATTTCCTTAATTAAAAATTTAATGTTTATAATAAATTATTAAACTTTTTCATTACTTACAAACATTATTTAATACACTATAAATACAAAAACATTAAACCATGACATAAATCCGTTTTAGTATTCAATTTTATTAAACTCAGATCAAGTCAAATTTAAAACAGGGTTGTTATCTTGATCAAAGACCACTTTTTCGTTACCATCATAATTTAAATATAATTTTTTATCTGAAATGATCTCTCCTACAACACGACTTTCAAGGGAGACCCTCTTTAATAACTTTATAATCTCATCTGTATTTTCTTTTGGAGCTGTTAAAACAAAGCCAGAACCAGGATAAACCCTTAACCAATCTTCCCAACTCACATCATCATTTTTTGGAATCTTCTCCAAATAAACTCTCGCTCCACATTTTGAAGACTCTAGTAACATTTCCAAGGTTCCAAGAATTCCTGGATTACTGACATCCTTACCAGCACTCACTAAATCCATTTCAGCTATTGTCTTCATGACTCTTAATTGGTCTTGAACGATCTCATCATCTTTATCCAATGTTGTATCCCAATTTAAAGGGGATTTAGGATACTGTCTTCCATCCAAGTCTATGGCCACAATAACTTTATCCTTAACCTTAGCACCAAAACTCGTTATCATATGATTCTTATCAACAATACCAACAATAGAAACGTCTAATACATTATATTCGGCGTCAGGATGAAAATGACCACCAACCATAGGAACGTTGAACTTATGACATCCGTCAACCACACCTTTAATAATCTCATCACCTACATCCCTATCCTTAACTGAGAGTATGTTAACCATAGCCAATGGTTCTCCCCCCATAGCCACAATATCATTAACATTAACCAATATTGAACAATAACCTGCCCAATAAGGATCAATATCAATTAATTTACCCCAAATTCCATCAGCAGCTACAAGAACAGCTTTATTATTCTCTATATCAATAGCTGATGAATCATCTCCAAATCCAACAAGTGTTTTCCCATTTATGTTGTATACATCCTTTAAAGAATCCGTTATTTTTACAATTGAATTTTTTCTTAAAACACCTTCAAACTTTTGAATTTTATCCACAAGAGCATCAAAATCCATGACCCACACCTACCTTGAAAGAACATCCATCTATTACAATGATAATGGTAATGTTTATCAACTATTAATTTAATTATTTCTTATAAAAATTCCCTAAATTAAATTTAAATAGATTATATTGAATATTGGAATTTTATAAATTGATAAACTTCTCAAAGATGACTACAACCTGTAACCATACATTTTAAGTTTATTATCAACAAAAAAAAAATATAGATCCAATGAAAATTAAAACATTCAACAAAAATATATCCAACGGTCGTTTTAACAATATATTTTTTAAGATATTTAAATTTTTATAGTTAATTATTAATCGTTTTAAATGTATGATAAACAATTTTAAGAAATATTTTGATTATATGATATTTTTAACAGTACTAACATTTCGTGCCAAAGAAACCCAAAATTACAAATTCTAAGGGTTTTGAAAAAATCATTTTAGACGATGTAGCCATTACAATAGAAAAAGGGAAGTTATTTGATTTTGTTGAAGCCAAAACTGGTAAATCCATTATTGTTAGGATAACAACAGTTTGTTTCATGAAAAAACATTAAAAATAAATACTTCGATGTTTGAAAAAATAAGAGAGTAAATATTGATTATCGAATATTTACATCATTGGAGGCATACCACCCATTCCACCAGGAGGCATTCCACTATCATCCAGTCCATCATCGCCTCCCACTTCTTCTAGACCTCCTTTTGCAGCTACAAGATCATCTATTCTTAGTATCATTTCAGTCACTTCAGTTGCGCTTTGAATAGCTTGTTTTTTAATTTTTTGTGGTTCTACAACTCCAGCCTCTTTCATGTCAACAATTTTTCCATCAAAAACATTTAATCCCATGTATTTTGATTTATCATGAGCTGCTTTTAAATCAACCAAAATATCTATACTATCCAATCCTGCATTTTCTGCTAAAGTTTTTGGAACAATTTCCAATGCCTTAGCAAAAGCTTCAACAGCCAACTGTTCTCTTCCGCTAATAGTGGAACCATACTTCTTTAGTTGGCCTGCCAGTTCTATCTCTGAAGATCCTCCACCGATCATAACTTTACCATCTTCCAATGTAGCGGATACAACACCTATCCCATCATCCAACGCTCTTTCAACTTCAGAGGTTACGTATCTTGTACTTCCTCTTAAAATAATTGATGTTGCCTTTGGATTCTTGGATTCCTCAACGAAGGTCAGTACTTGATCAAATATTTTCTTTTCATGAACAAGTCCAGCTTCACCTAAGTTTTCTGAATTTAAATCATCAATACTTGTTACAAGTTTGGCACCAGTAGCTTTTTCAACACGTTTAATATCAGATTTTTTAGTTCTTTTAACAGCGAAAATTCCAGCTTTAGATAGGTAATGTAGAGCCAAATCATCTATGCCCTTCTGACAGAAAAGAACATTTGCACCTGAGTCAATAACCTTGTTAACCATATCCTTAATCATTTCTTCTTCGTTATCAAGGAACGTCTGAAGTTGTGATGGGTCTGTTATCTTGATCTTTCCATCGGTTTCTAAATCTTTCAACTCGAGAGGGTATTTTAATAAAGCTATTTTTGCCTTTTCAATTCTTTTAGGCATACTTTCAACTGCTCTGCCTTTATCAATTAAAACTCCATCAACTATCTCAGAATCCTGGACTGACCCTCCAGAAACCCTTTGGATGTTAAGGTTATCCTTATCCACCTTTCCACTTTCTTCGATTTTTAAAACACCATCCACAACTAAATTAGCCAACTGTTCTTTCCCATAATCAAAACCTTTACCAGTCATGGCAGTGATGGCCACTTTTAATAAGGTTTCTTCATCTTTAGCATCGATGGATATATCATCTAATATCTCGTAAACTTTATTTAAAGCATTTCTATATCCTAAGATTATCGTTGATGAATGGATTCCATCATCCAACAATTCTTCAGCTTTTGTAAGTAACTCTCCAGCGATGATGACCGCCGTTGTAGTTCCATCCCCAACAACATTTTCTTGCTTTTTAGCTATTTCAACAATCATCTTAGCCGCAGGATGAGCTATATCCATTTCTTGAAGAATGGTTGCTCCATCGTTTGTAAGTACAACATCCCCTAAGCTATCAACTAACATCTTATCCATTCCCTTTGGACCTAAGGTTGTTCTAATTGTTTCAGCCAATACTCTTCCAGCTAAAATATTCATTCTTTGTGCATCTCTACCTAAAAATCTTTGAGTGTCTTCAGGTAATATGTAAATTGGTTGATTAACGTTTGCCATTTATTCACCTAAAATAATAAATATTTTTTTTTTGATTTAATTAAAAATAAGGTTTATTAACATTATATTAAGAATTATTATTAATATCGATGAAATTTAAAATTTATTTTAATATTTATTAAAAATTGTCTATTTTAAATTTAAAACCTAAATTAAGGATTTAAAATTCTAAAATTTTGAAATATTGAGTTTATAGAAACTCTATAAAAATTATTAACTAATCTTTAAGTGATTGAGCTAATCTCTTCCCTATTTCATAACATCTAGTTAACTCCTCTTCATGAGGAATATTTAAAACATCATACTCTTCAAATATCTCAAAATCAACTTGTTTTAGATCATTAGAAAGTTTTTTAACCGCTCCACCACCCCAGCCTTTAGAACCAAACACGACAGCTTTTTTATTTAAGCCAGTTCTACTGAAGCTAAGACAGTTGAAGTAAAAGATAATGTCACCTAAACTTGGAAATGGGTTATTCATCATGGTTGGACTACCTACACAAATGGCTTTACTGTCTAAAACATCGGTCACAAGATCACTTCTCTCATCGGGATGTAGGTAAAAGGTTTTTACTTCAAACCCCTCTGAAAAAACACCTTCAATCATTGCATGAGCCATCTTTTGAGTTGAGTGATGCATGGTATCATAGATAAAAGTTATCTTATCCTTACAAACACCAGTAGCCCAATCCTTATAGGCATTAACTATATCTTCAGGTTTTGTCCATATTTGCCCATGAGAAGGAGCGATCATTTTAATCTTATCCAAGACTCCTAACCTGTCAACTTCATCAAGTTTTCTAACCACCAACTGTGAAGAAGGAGTTATAAGATTGGCAAAGAATTTTTTAGAAGTTCTCATCAACATGTCATGGGATACTTCATTGTCAAACCTCTCACTTAAACAAATATGCTGACCAAAAGCATCATTTGAGAAAAGAATCCCATCTTCATTTAAGAATGAAAACATGCTATCTGGCCAATGTAGCATCGATGCTTCAACGAAGGTCAAAGATTTACCACCAAGATCTAAACCATCACCAGTTTTAACGGTCTTTATTTCAAAGTCTTCTAAGGCAGGAAATAAATTTTTAATCCCTGAAACTGCTCTTGTTGAAGAATAAACTTCTACATCAGGGAATTTCTCAATTATTTCATATAAAGAGTGTACGTGATCCATTTCAATATGGTTTTGAATAACAATATCTATCTTCAAATCCCTGCCCTCTTTTTTGAAAGCATCATCTATTCTTCCTAAAAGTTGAGATGAAAACCCTGGATATACGTTATCTATCAATGCGACCTTATCATTTCCAAAAACTAAATAAGAATTATACGTTGTCCCATCTAATTTATAACCATGATAATCTCGTATATCCCAGTCCAAAGCACCAACCCAATATACACCATCAGCTATTTTAATTGAATTTGCAATCATAACATCATTCCTTCAATACAATATTTACATTTTAAGTTTATCTATTAGTTTAACTATTTAAAATTTATCATTGATATACGTTGAAATTCAACTACGAAGTTGCCGTACAATATTCAACTAAAATTTATTTCTCGATCAAAAAATATATTTAAACAAATAAGACCCCATAATAGCTTAATTTAAATTTATTATTGTCTGTAACGATTCTTTTAGACCATAATCTAAAGTATAATATCCCATAGCATCCTTTAAAATTAAAGATAGTTCAAGCGAATTCAATGGTGCTTGGTGGTTTATCACTAACAGAAAGAGAAACATGTGCAACTTGGCTAACTTCAGAAGTTATTTTTTTAGATATTGTCTTTATAAGATCCCATGGTAACTCTGGAACCTCTGCAGTCATCGCATCCAAAGAAGTGACCATTCTAATAACAACAAGATAACCAAAGTCCCTTTGATCACCTTTAACACCAGTGACTTTAGAATCAGTTAAAACAGCGAAATATTGCCATAAATCCTTATCCAAACCTATCTTCTCAACTTCTTCACTTACAATGTGGTTGGCCTTACTCACAATATCCAATTTCTCTCTTGTAACCTCACCAATGATTCTAACAGCTAAACCTGGACCAGGGAAAGGTTGTCTATTAATTAATTTATCTGAAAGCTCTAATTCCCGCCCAATATCTCTAACTTCATCCTTATAAAGTTCTCGAATAGGTTCAACAACCTCCAAAATCATTCCTCCAGGTAAGGACAAGTTATGATGAGACTTTATCTTACCTTCACTCTCAATCCAATCTGGAGCTATGGTACCTTGAACAAGAAACTTAGCCTGAATTTTTTCTGCCTCTCTTTCAAAAACGTCGATGAATATCTTCCCAATAATTTTTCTTTTTTCTTCTGGATCCGTCACTCCTCTAAGTCCCTTTAAAAATTCTTCACGTGCATCGACATATTTAAAATTCAGTCTACCCTCAAATATGTCCACCACCTCATCAGCTTCTCCTTCTCTTAAAAAACCATTATCAACGAAAATAGCTGTTAAATTATCACCAATAGCATTTTTTACAAGAACTGAACATACAGAACTATCAACTCCTCCAGAAAGAGCTATTATAGTTTTTTCATTCCCAATTTCATTTTTAATCCCTTCAATAGAGTTCTCTATAAAATCGTTAAGGTTCAACATTTCCACACCAATCAGCTACAAGAGTACGTTTAATTTTAATAAAAAGTCACTAAGCAAACATACAATTAAAAGCAAAATTATGAAGATTATGAAATATTTTAACGCCTTGTATGCAATATAAATCAACACCAACACTATTAAAATAGCTATAAGATATTCTATCATCACGAGCAACATGATAGTAATATTTATCATCTGGTCATATAAATCTTCTTATCAAAATTAGAAGATTCCCACATAATACTAAAACTTCTTTATAAACCAATGCTGTCAAGCTAATATTTATATTACTTTGAATATAAATTTTTGTGTTGATTTAGGGTGTAAAAAGTTGGAGTTTTTTAAAAATCAACACTTACTTATAAAGAAAACGTCAAAAATTGAAAAAATTCCACAAAATTTTACAGT
>JAITEE010000214.1 GCA_031282205.1 Candidatus Methanovirga aequatorialis
TAAAAATAATAAAAATTTATTATAATTTCCAATATTTATTTAAATGATGAAATATTTGGATGATAAAAATTTAATTTTGCAATTTACTACAACACTAAAATATCGAAATAATTAAATTGCCATGACAGTAGTTTCACTATAAACCATTATAATCTTTTTTACCTCAATTAATAGTCAACCGCACAAAAAATATTATTGTTCCCATTCCTTGAATAAGGAATAGTCGTGTTTTTTCAGAAATTCCATGGTCTCATTGGAATCTTCGTTTTTAAATACTCCTATCAAATGTTTATGCTTTTTATCGAAGCATAATAATAGGATATTTATGGATTGTAAAGGTTCAGAATATTAGTTTTAAAAGTGTATGTATCATTTTTATGGTATTCATTCGTCGATTTTTTTTTTTGAACGCACCACATTTTTTTCAACCATAGGTTTATTTGAGCCTTTTTTTTTAAATGATTTTGACAGTTTCACGAGTCACTGATTCAAAACCCTATTTTTCACGAGGAGTTTGGGCTAAAAGCATAGATAGTCCATTTTATATCTTTCAGGTAGGGATCTGTACAAGTCAATGCCATATATCTCAGTTTCCTTTTCAACATCATATTTCTTGTTGACCAGGACGAGGTTTATTCATTAACAGCGTGATCTCTACCACCTTCAAGATAATCTATTTTTTGATATTGGTAACAGTGTTAGGATTAATATCTAATATTTTAACAATTACAACATTTTTCACTCCTTGATCAAGCAACAAAAGTACATACGCTCTTTTTTTTCCTCTTTTTGATTTTTTAACAAAATCATTCAAAAAATATTTGTCCTACTTCACCGAGTTCAAAAGCTTTATTTACCATATTAATTATAGATATAAACTTGTATATTATATGAAACTATCATAAAATCTAAATTGTCTTGACACTGATTATCATTTAACTCTATTCTAAATTACTATTTCATCAAAAAATTATTTTAGTTATGTTTCTTGACTGTGTAATGTTTTAGTGTTTTATATACAGTGTATCACAAAGTAAACATAACAATGAACTTAAAAGACAGAGTCGTGGTCAAAAATCAAATTTTTAAAGATTTTACTAAATTTAATTCCAATATTTACTCTTTAAATTTTATTTAATCCATAAACTTATCCTAACTATGAGAATATAGTTATAATAAAACTTTAAATTAAATTTCAATGTGATTCCAACGATTAAATTTAAAATAAAGAAATTCAAAATCTTAGTGAAACGAATTTTGGCCACAAGACAATACAAGTAAAAAAAAAACATTTAGTTTATTGGAGTTTTTAATATTAACTACAAAATCAGTATAATAATACCTATTTTCAATGACGAAAAGAACTTAACAAGATCTTTGGATTCTATCATTAACCAAACAATGAACTTAAAAGATATAGAAGTGATAATGGTCAATGACGCCTCAACAGATGGGAGTGGAAATGTTATCAATAGGTATAGCGAAAAATATGAAAACTTTACGGCCATTCATTTAAATGAAAACACTGGTGGTGCTTATGGTCCTCGTAATGTTGGGCTTGAAAAGGCCACTGGAAAATATGTCATGTTTTTAGACTCTGATGATAGCTATTTAAACAATGCTTGTCAATTGTTATACGATAAAATAGAAAGTAACAATGTAGATATTGTTTTTGGAAGATATTTAAGAATCGATCAAAATAAAAATCTAATTCAAAAGTCGTACTCTCCCTACATCGATGAAATACATGAAGAACATGAAGATGATATCTTTAATCCAAGTAACATGTCAGGACTCATTAGTTTTTTTTGGAAAGGTATGGTCGTCAAAATGATCTACGGTAGAAAGGTAAGTAAAAAATCCAAAGAGATTAAAATAAATTGCCTATTAAAAGACCCCACAATATTAAAAATATTGCCTTCAATTTGGACAAGAATATTTAAAAGAGAGCTAATAGAAAAATATAATATAAGATTCCCATCATTTATCTCAGGGGAAGATTTAAATTTTGTAGTTGATTACTACCTTAATACAAACAAAATTCTATTTTTAAATAATAACATAATCTGTAATCACTTTGTAAGGGATAAAATCGATGATAAGTCGATTACAAAAAAAATGAGTTTTAAATTAGTTTATGATTCATTAAAATCATATTCCACATGCTCTAATTTATGTAATAGATATGACTTCAAAAAAACTTATATTCTATTAAATCCTTTTTTATTGAATTGGGTGATGATGTTCTTAAGTTACGATGGAAATATTGAAAGTAACAAAATATTTTTAGACGAAATAAAGAACATGAAAAAAGAATATACATCCAATTTAATAGGAACCTTAATTTTTAATTTTATAGCTATATTGATAAAATCATCAAATATTAAAAAAAAAATTCAAAAACAAGTTATAAAACCAATTTAGAAGTTATAATAACCAATATTTAATAAAAGCTTAAAAAAAGAGTGAAAACATGTATAAAATATAAAATACATGATTTTTCTTAATGAAAAAGTAATCTATTTATTTCCTTTATTTTTTTCTTACTCTGCTTTGGAAGAACAGTAACGTGCTAAGTAGAGCCATTATTAAACCATAAGCTGGTAAACCAGTGGCCTGTAAAGGAACACCACTTCCTTTATTTCCACCTATAGTTTTATTTCCACCTATAGTGAAACTAAACTTTGGAGAAGAACTACTTTTACGCCCATCATCTGTATTTCCATTAACTACAAACTGACCAGTGTAGTTACCATCGGGAAGGGTTATAACAGTCGTCCCATTCTTAGATCCATTTGAATTTATTTTCGTTGAATCTTTCGTTGTTTCATCTTCGCCAAACGTGATAATTCCTGTTACACTCGTATTGTCACCATCTTCATCAGTGACCGTGACGTTGTAAGTGGCATTAGTTCCATCATCAGTAGAGTCCTGTACATAAATAGGAGTGCCAACTGCCCAGTATATTTCAATTGACCCATTGTCTGGATCAGTAACCACTTCAATATTAGGACCAGACGTAATATCGTTAAACCAAGTATCATCCTTCGCAATGTAGTTACCAGGATAGTAATCATCAAAAGAGACGGTTATAGAATCATAGTCATAAGTATGACGATTTGCAATAAGAAATTCAAGATTACCATTAGTCGTATAGGCATGTCCTTCAGAAGATGGCTGACCTGTAGAAGAAACACTCTTATAATTAGCATCAATTCCATAATTAGTAAGTAATGTAGTACCCTCTTCATCAGTTGTAATATTCGCCTTTATAACCACACCCTGTTGTGTATCGTTGACACTAATAATATGAACATAAGCAGTACTTGCTGCAGTAACAAAACAAACACTTAAAACAGCCATTAAAATTAATATAATAGCCACAATTTCTTTAAACCTCATAATCAATCACGACCTACATTATAATATATATTATCATATATTACTATATTTATAAACAATAGAACTTTTTCAATGTTTTATCTATTAATAACCACATACGTACGAGCCAACAAATGTACTTCATACCATCCCCATTAAATATATAAGAGGTTTAGAATGATTTGCCATTTACACTCCTATCCCTACAAAAACTATTACCTACAAATTATTACTTGACAATATTTTTTATATGAATAAGAAACATTTTATTAACTACGTACTGTTATATTAGTATGGGTTGTCTATATATAAGTACTATTATTCAAGAGTGCATATATACACGAATATGACTGCAAATTTAATCGATTATTTAATAGTTTCTCAGTTATCAATCGATTATCACTACACCGTTGATCATCATCCCCATGACCGTTATTATTATATAGTTAAAATAACAGATCATTGTTTGTAAAGTTATTATCGTTGAAAATGTGTACTATCAACCTTTCCGTCTGTCTTAACGATGTTTTGTATGACATCGGACCAGATTGAACAAGATCTATAAAGTGAATTAAATATAACGATTCAATAAACCATCATATACTACCAAATAACTCACAAGAGAAGTTTTTAATAACATCGTTAGTGATCATCATGACTTACAGAGAAATAGAGGATTTTTTAAAAAATGCAAATGTTTCTGTTGGAGATCTAATATCCGTATCCAAAAGAAATGGTACATATAAAGGAATACTATTAGATCGCCCAGAAAATAGTGACGATGAACACATAGTTTTGAAATTAGATAGTGGTTATAACATTGGAATTGGGATAGATGATTGTGAAGTTAAGTTAATTGAAAAAAGACAAGTTCCCAAGATAGAATATAATAAAATAGATATAGAGAAAGACCCAAATAAAAGAAACGTTCTAATTGCCTCGACTGGGGGAACCGTTTCTTCAATCATAGACTATAAAACAGGTGCCGTTCATCCAGCACTTTCAGCTGATGACCTTCTTAAAGCGTACCCCCAACTTTTAGATCTGGCAAATATTGATGTTAAAGAGATCTACAGTATTTTAAGTGAGAATATGAAAGTGGAGTACTGGGTTAACATTGCTAAATCAGTTGCATCAGAGATTGAATCTGGAGTTGATGGTGTTGTTGTTGCCCATGGAACAGATACAATGCACTACACTTCAGCTGCCTTAAGCTTCATCCTAAGAACTCCAGTACCAATTGTTCTCACTGGTGCACAAAGAAGTTCAGATAGACCTTCTTCAGATAGTTTCATTAACTTAATGAATTCAGTTGGGGCTGCTAACTCTAATATTGCCGAGGTTACAGTTTGCATGCATGATAGTTTAGATGATAGCTATTGTTCTCTTCATAGAGGAACCAAAGTTAGAAAAATGCATACAAGTAGAAGAGACACTTTCAGAAGTATTAACAGTGAACCATTAGCAAGTTTAAAAGATGGCCATATTAGTTTTATTAACACAGAGGATTATATTAAAAGAAATTATAGAGAGTTAAATCTCAAAGAGAATATGGAATCAAAGGTGGCCATTGTTAAAAGTTTTCCAGGGATTACCGATGATATTATAAACTTATATATTGATAATGGGTATAAAGGACTCTTAATTGAAGGAACAGGACTTGGTCATCTCCCAAATTATATTTTAAACACCATTATACGGGGAGTTGAAGAAGGAATGGTCATTGCAATGGGTTCTCAATGTATATATGGAAGAATAAATATGAATGTTTATAGTACTGGTCGTGAATTATTAAATGCAGGTGTAATACCATGCGGAGATATGACCCCAGAGACAGCTTATGTTAAACTCTCTTGGGCTTTAGGTCAAAGTGAAAATCCTGAAGAAGTCAAAAATATCATGACCACAAACGTTGTTGGAGAACTAAACGATAAAACTTCTTTAAAATATTTCTTAAATTAAAAAAAAAGTATTTGTAAACGTCAACAACAATACAAAAATATAAAATCATACTATGGTGACGGCTGTAACGTTTATCAATTGTTAATTTAATTATCTTTTATAAAAATTCTTTAAATTAAATTTAAATAAATATGTTGGATATTAATATTTTATAAATTGATAAACATTACAAAAATGACCATGATTCTTTAAGTCAGTGGTGACGATTATTCAGTTCATTTTTCATCTTTAATCTCACCGTCTAAATCATTAATAGATCCTTTTTCAACCAATTTTTCAAGTTCATCTTGGGAATATACTCCAATATCCTTCCCAGCCTTTAGTATTTCCTCTTCAAGTCTCATTTTAGCAGCTCTTTTTGCTAAATATTTTTTATGTGAGAAGTAAACGATTAAAAAAAGAACCACAGGTGTAAAAACTGTTCCCAAAAAGTTGGGTACAAGCATGAACATATCGCTAGTAAGAAAACCACGAATTGTCCAAAAAAAACTATTGAAAAACATGCAAATAATCAAAATAGGATTCATTCCTTCATGAGTCTGACGATTCCACATATCTCTAATCTGTAAAATCACAGCTAAATTTAAAGCTATTGCAAAAAATGATGCAAGAGCCCCTACAGTATTCGCAACATCAAAAAATTCCAATACATATCACCTCAGATAACAATTATAATATAATGTTGATTTCATTTATATACTTATAATGAAAATATTTTTTTTTATATGTTTTTATACCGTTTTTGTTCTTGGAGCCTGTTCCAAAATCAAATTTTTCAATTGAACAAGTTCAATGAAGAAAAAAACGAAGTTTTTTTTACCTACAAACACTTCGTACACCATAAATTCAAAATGAAAGAAATTTATTGTAACGATTGAGTCGTAGCATAAAAAATTTAAAACTTTAATAGATATTAATCAAAGATTTTTTACTCAAGTCCTCATGTTTTAAGTTATCCCTCTTTAGCCTACAATATTTATGAATTTCATCTAGCCTTCTAACTAAAAGATCGGTCATTGACCTGGAAAAATTTTCTTTTATGACTATTCTTAAAACGGCAGTATTTTCCGCATTAAATGGCAGTGTATATGCTGGAACAATCCAACCATATCCTCTAAGCATCTTTGAGATTTCAAATACTGAAATACATTCTAAAAATTCATCTTTTAGTTTAATGGTTATTATAGGTAAAACCAATTCATCATTTAAAAAATCAAAGGTTCCGATATCGTTTATTTTATTTAGAAGATATTGTGATGTCTCCATTAAATTTTCCATTATATTTGTATAACCTTTTATTCCCAATCTTAACAAGTTATAGTACTGAGCTAAAATCATACTACTTCCTTTAGAAAAATTTAAACTAAAGGTAGGCATCACTCCTCCAAGATAGTTTACATTAAAAACAAGATCTTCACTTATGTATTCAGCGTCCTTAAATATAACCCATCCAATTCCAGGATAAACAAGCCCATATTTATGTCCTGAAACATTAATCGAACGAACATGGGATAATCTAAAATCCCATTCGAAGTCTGGGTTTATGAAAGGCATTACAAACCCTCCACTTGCAGCGTCAACATGTATAGGAATATCCCAACCTTTAGATATTTTTATTTCTTCTAAAACTCCATTAATCTCATTTATCTCATCAATTTGCCCTGTAAACGTTGTTCCAAGCACAACTCCAATGGCCATTGTATTCTCATCAACATGTTCTTTCACTTTATCTGCAGTTAGAATATAACAATTTTCTTCCATAGGAACCATTCTAAGTTCAACATCAAAGTATTTTGCAAATTTCTTCCAAACGATATGAACATCGGCTCCAATGACGATGTTTGGAATGACATTAAGGTTTTTATCCTTCCTATTTTCTCTCCAATACCATTTATGTGCAAGAAGAGCTAACATTATCGCTTCAGATGATCCTATTGTACTTGTCCCATCGAAATTAGAATCTTCTGGTGCATTAAATAATTTTGCTAACATGTTAACAATTCTACTATGAATGACATCTGTTTGTGGATATCCATCGTTATCAACAAAATTTTTGCCGTTATTTTCAGCTATTAATTTCTCCGCCTCGTCTTCCATCCAAGTAGTAACAAAGCTTGCCAAATTTAGATTTGGATTACCATCAAGATTTAATTCATCATGAACTAATCTATAAGCTACCTTAGGTGGCATTCCTTCCTCAGGTATTTCAAATTTAGGTATTGGCTGGGAAAAATAACGAGTCCCATAGATGTTAGTGGTATCGTCCTTATTTATTTTTCTTAATTTTATGTTGTGAGATAACATGCTTTCAACTCTTTAAATTATTTTTAATCCAATTTTATAATGGTTCTATAATAGTTTTTAATTTTTAGACGTTGTCCGTTCTAAATTCTATTTTTTCTTCATTTTCTAAACCAACCATGTTTCTAAATTCTTTGATCTTCCTATCTTGGTGTTTATGTTCAAGAAAGCTGTAAACCGATTTATGTCGTGACCCGTGAAGAATCATCTCAATAGCTTCCTTAGCCATTAAGATACCATCAATGGTTCCAATGATCGAAACCGTTTTACCAAAAACTGCAAGTGAAACCTCAGCCATTTCAATGATAATGTCCCTTGTTTTTCCATCACGACCAATTATTCTTCCCTTATATCTTGCCAATGCTTTTTTGGATTTGCCAAGATAGCTGGTTAATTTAATAACTTCCAAGTAAACATCATCTTCATTTAGTGAAAAAGCTACCTCAGGAGAAAAACCTCGTCCAATAGCCTTAACAATATTGTTAGTCTTCCACACTCCAAGAGGATCTTCCATATCTTCTCTTGGAGAGATCGTGACTGTACCTTCATTACTATCAACATCTAAAACTGTTTGAGTTAAATTTTCAATTTTCTTTTTTATTTCTCCATTGGATCCTATTAAAGCACCAATTCGTTTTTGTGGAATTTTAAGATAGTTTGTAGATACCAAAAAAATCACCTCGTATTTATAACAATTATTTAAATATCTCATAATAATTTATTCTTTCTTTAATCTCATCAACAGATATTTTAACCTTCATTTTATTAAACTCCTTATGAAGATTTAAAATATCTCTATCAAGAAGTTCACAAGCTATTGGATGGTCTAAAACAACAGATTGGGAAACATCGATAATGACTGGATATTCTTCATGATTTAGAATATTAAAACTTGAAAGATCTCCATGAATTAATTTAGCATCATGAATGAACTTTTTAAGCTCAAAGAGAACCTTATCTGCAAAGTTATCTGGATCTTCTGGTTTTTGATTTCTTACTGGCTGTGCTGGATTTCCATCTGTATCTCCAATAAATTCTAAAAGAAGAATGTTGTTTGTAGCCGTTATTGGTTTTGGAACAGAGACTTCATTTTCATGAGCACGATTAAGATTTCTAAATTCTTTATTAACCCAAGCATTGATTAATTGCCTTTTACTATGTGACTTGACATTAAAACGAGGATCGCCCTGTATATAGTATCTCATCTTTCTAAAGTCAGAGGTAGAGATCCTATAAATTTTAACTGCAACAAACGTTGAGTTATCCTTAAGACCTATTAAAACGTTGGCTTCTTTACCTGTACTAATCGCTCCATTTAAAATATCCAAATATGATTGTTTTGATAGTTTATAAAGGGTCTGTAATGTTTGTTTATCAAATATTTCACTACCTATCTTCAACTCATTATTATCCTTAATTCGCTTTGCAGATTCCATTTTTTCTAATTTAAAATCCGCCTTAATTATTTTAGAATCCATAAAAACCTATGATTGTGCTCACATTATAGTCCACGCATTCATCACTATAATCAATGTTTATTATTATAGCTTCATATAAAATGCTATCTTCTTATCCCTGTCGAATCCAACGCTCTCATAGAATTTATGTGCATCGGCCCTGTGATTACTACTCTGCAAAGAAATATATTGGCAATTTTGACTTTTGCCATATTCAATAACTTTATCCATTATTGTTTTTCCTAAGCCTAGTCCTCTATACTCTTCATCAACGATTACATTTTCAACTATGCCAAATGGCCTTCCATTTTCTGTTAAATTCGGAATGATAGCTATAAAAGCTGAGGATACAATTTTATCATCATCAATAGCTACAAAATATTTTATATTCTCTTTTTTAATTAGTTTCCATATTTCCTTTGATTTATTTAATGTTGCGGGTTCTTCATCAGGAATCAGCTGTTTGTATAATCTTAAAATTCCAGATAAATGCTCCTCTTTTCCGGTTAAAATTTCCATGAAACACCTTTTTATGGGACTTGGTTTATTTCTATTTAAAGAATGGAATATATAGATTTACACACTCAAAAACGGTCGTTTTCACATTTTTAAGTATCCTTTTCTTTCAAGCCAACTTGCTTCTGTTTTAGTGTATCGCCAAATAACATCCGATTTTTCATCACTTTGGAAATCCCAAGGTTTAACTAAAACCACGTCACCTTCTCTAATCCATATTCTTTTTTTCATTTTTCCAGGAATTCTACCCATTCTTATTTTTCCATCAGCACATCTAACTTTTAACTTTCCATGACCCATTATTTGTTCAATGAGACCAAGTATTTCTCCTTTTCTTGGAGTTCTTACTCTTTTAAATTCTGGTGTCCCTGCATTTTTATTTCTTCTATTTTTATTCAAAAACTCTCCTCCATTATTCATAATATCAATCATGAAAATATAACCTAGATCTCTAAGCGTATCTGTATTTTCAGACAAATAAGATGTTGTTAAATAAGACGTTATTTTTTATAATATAATAAAACATAATAACAGTATTATATAATGTAACTATATATAACAAAGGTACTATTTAATATTTATTGTATTTTTATTCAACTAAGTTTATAATTTTTCAATTAGGCAAAACTATGGGGACTGAATTTTTAAAAATTGTAGAGGCAGATGAAGCCAAAAAGATCGTTGAAAATCTTTTTAAAGAATGTTACAAAATAAGATCAGAGAATGTTCCTATTGAAAACAGTTATAATCGAGTTGTATCTGAAGATATGCATGCCACAATGGATCTCCCTCCATTTGATAAAGCACTGAAAGATGGTTATGCGATAAAATCAGAAGATAGCTTTGGAACAGCCGAAGAAAATCCAAAGATCTTAAAATGTATTGATACGGTCGAAGCAGGATCGTTTTCCAAAAAGACAGTGAAAAAGGGAGAATGTATTGAAGTTAGTACTGGTACCCCTATTCCAAAAGGAACAAATGCAATTGTAATGGTTGAATTCAGTGAAAAATTAGAAAAATCATCCGAAACAATAAACATAAATGTAGCTATTTTAAAAAGTGTTCCACCAAATGAAGACATTGCAAAAAAAGGTTCAGATATTAAAAAAGGAAAGTTAATCTTAAAAAAAGGAACTGCATTAAATCCAGTGAAAATTGGTCTTTTAAGTGCACAAGGAATGAAAAATTTGGACGTTTTTAAGAAGCCATTTGTTAGTGTAATATCAACTGGAAATGAACTACTAAATAAAAACGAAAAAATGGAGCATGGTAAAATATACGATGTTAACACGAATCTAATTAAAGGAACCGTTTTATCATCAGGTGGAACACCCATAACCCAAGGAATAGTTAAAGATGATTATGATGAATTAAAAACCAAAATAATCACGTCATTAAAAAATTCCGATATTGTAATTTGTTCTGGAGGAACATCAGCTGGTGTTGGAGATATATTAAAAGATGTTATAGATGAGCTTGGAGAAGTTTTAATTCATGGAATATCCGTCAAACCAGGAAAACCCACCTTAGTAGGAAAAATCAATGATAAGATTATAATCGGGCTTCCAGGAAATCCAGTTTCGGCGATAACGATCTACAACGTTTTTATAGATCCATATATTCGATCAATTTCAGGATTATCAGGAAGAGAAAATAGTAAAAGAAAACAATTTAGATTAGCAAAAAGAATTCACTCTGCAAAGGGTAGAATGGAATATCTTTTAGTTGAAATTAAAAACAATGAAGTCCATCCCATAGTAAAAGACTCAGGGGCAATAGCATCATTATCCTATGCAGATGGATATACAAAAATCCCAAAATCTGTTGAGATCATTGATGCAGGAGAATTCGTTGACGTTAGTCTATTTTAATTGATTGACTAAGCCTCTTTTGGCTTATAGAATCTAAAAAGTATAGTAATAATTGTAATGTTTATCAATTATTAATTTAATTATTTTTATAAGAGTTATCTAAATTAAATTTTAAATAAGTTGTATTGGATGTTGATATTTTATAATTTGATAAACTTTTTAAAGACGCCTATAAAATCAGAATCCCAAAGAACAACAACGAATTTCTTAAAAATGATATATTAAGCTAAGTGAAAATACCTGTGAATATAAACGAAGACTTAATCACGATATAATTAAATAAAGAGTAGTGTTAAAATGGACGTTATTAAAGAAAAAAGCATAAAAGATCAGAAAATGGCAATAATAAATTATAAAGGAAACGTTAAAGATATGGATGTTCTTATCGCACGATTAATAACATGGTGTGAGGTTGAAGATATTGAAATCAAAGGGCATCCTTTTTCTATTTATTACACAAGCCCTAAAAATACGGATCCTGATGAAATGATCTACGACGTTGGAATTGAAGTAAGAGAAAATACCGAAGTGACAGATCATTTGCATGGAAATACCGCTGAAGTACAAGTCGTTGAATTGTTATCCCATAAGGTCCTATATAAAATACATGAAGGATCCTATGAAACCATTGATAAGTCTTATAGGGAACTTGCCAACTATGCAGTAGAAAACAACTATGATATCATCGGCTCACCGAAAGAAATCTATTTAAATAGTCCTCATGAAGTGAAAAAAGAGGAACTATTAACAGAAATTCAGTTTCCAGTGATTAAAATGGGCAAATAATCTATTTTTTTTGTTATTTAAATGAACGTGTTCAAAATCAATCTATCTCAGTTTGTTCTGCAATACAGAATTTACAAACAGCCTTTGGATTATCTACATTGTTCTTTTTAACTGGACAATAAAATATACCGTTCTCATATGTGACATGAAGGTTTCCTGGAAATGGAGTTCCAACAGGATGGATAGGCTGTTCTAAGATATATGTTGTGTATAGACTAATTAAAGCATATATTAATGGAAACTTATCATTTGGATGTTCATTTTTCTCTACTTTCATCTGATGTTTAAGAATATCCAAGGATTCATGAAGCCCATCAATATCGACATAATCGTTAGCGTAATTATTTCCATCCTCATTAATATCCCTTAATCTCATTATAAAATATCTCACATACACTTCTAAATATTTTTCTCTATAATTTTCTTGAATGTACCTTCCTTCTTCTCTTAAAACAGCCGTAGCTATTGATAAATCGTACACAGATATGTTCCTAGATATTGATTGTATTATTTTCATGAAGTCTGTTTTCTCTATATTACCCATTTTTCTTATTTTATCAAACATTTTAAATATTGCTTCATAATCTTCTTCATTCAAAAATAACACCACTTATTAATAAAATCAAAACATTTATACAAATTTTTAAAAATGAGTTCATTGATTTAGTAGTCTATAAAAATTAAATTTTTAATAATCAAAGATTTTATTAAATAAAAATAAGAAAATGATGGCAAAAGTAGTATACAACGTTTTGCATGATCTATGTTTTATTTATCATTTTTTAATGAGAAAAATCATTTTATTCCTATATGAGATAAAATTTCCATGAATATACCATAACTTGAACTACTACAACTTATGGGAGCCGTAGATTCGGTCTCTAAACCGATTTCCTAATCCACTAACTAAAATGTTAGTTTTACCAAAGGCAATCCCTGTTGTTCCAACAGTTCTAATGTTAATAGCTGCGTTTATATCACGATCATGCACTGTACCACATTCAGGACAAGTCCATTCACGTAAACCTAAACTAAGCTTCTCTATTTGCCAGTTACACTTATTACAGGTTACAGATGTATATTTTTCATCCACAATCTCAAAGGTTTTATCGTACCAGTCTGATTTGTATTTTAATTGTCTTTTGATTTCATACCAGTATTGGTCGGCTATGGTTTTGGCATGTCTCTTATTTTTAAGACCTAATTTACTATTAACATTGCCAACATAG
The DNA here is from genome assembly GCA_031282205.1 of Candidatus Methanovirga aequatorialis. GTDB lineage: Archaea > Methanobacteriota > Methanobacteria > Methanobacteriales > Methanobacteriaceae > Methanovirga > Methanovirga aequatorialis. Next base: position 13,504 of record JAITEE010000214.1, read on the forward strand.
ATTTCGTCATTTTCATTCACTATTTTAGTAGTGATCCAATGTATGAAATCTATTATCTTGTTTTTTTTATTGGAGTGAGCATGGTTAAGCTTGGTTATCGTCTTAACCCAATTAGTTCCTCCAATCAGTTTTTTAGCAAGTATTTGGTTCAATCTTGCGATTTATGGTCAAACTTAGCCAAAAGGATTTTACCAGATTTAAAGCCAGTAGAACAAGTAACACTGTCTTTTAAACCTAAATCAATACCAATACTCTTACCTGTTTTAGGTTTAACTTCAATTATTGATTTTTTCACATTTATAACAGCATAATATTGATCTGTATTCTCTCTTCTTATAGTTACAGATAGTATTTCACCATTCACAGGGCGACTATATTTCATTTTAATGGTATCTTTTAATTTAGGTATCTTAAGTTTTCCATCAATGATTTTTATAATTTCTTGTTTTCATTGTTTGAACAGGATCCCTACGTGATTTCCACCTTACATAGCCAGCACATGTCTTATAGATATTCTCAAATCCTCTAATAAGTCCATCATAAACTGTTTGACCAGCTATACTATCTATTTTCTTTAAAAAGGGATGTATTTGCTTTAATTCTTTTAAGTATTGATTTGCTACACTTCTATTAATGTTATACTTTGTTTTTACAAGTGGAAACTTAATCAAAAGAGTTTAAATCATGTCTCTATCAAGTTCATACATTTCCTTAACAGCGTTGAAAACGAATTTTCCACTGTCTATATTGAAATTAATTTGAGTTTCCTGCTCAAAAGATGGATAGATCCTGTATTTAAATGATTTCATTACTTCTTTTGTCATTTTAGTAACCACTTGTATTAGTTATACATTTAACAGTACTAATATATATACTTTTTTATATTGCTTTTTTTTGTCATTTATGTAACATTACTCCCAGCATCCATCTACACCCTAAGATGACGTAGTATTAAGCTGGATCATCGATAATTTTAAATACAAATAATAATTTTAAATACAAATAAAATTTAATCTGGCCTAAATACAAAGTATTTGAGTATATAATATAAGATAATGATTACAAATACTGTACCCAGTAAGTTAGACAGGAACATGAACGTATCTTCAGCCAAAAATCCATAAATCGTCCAAGACAAATCGTTGATAAACAATACCAAAGCAAAAATAGGATTGAACCCATCATAATTATTTCTTTTTTTCATGTCAACAATCTGAAGTAATAAAGTAAAATTTAAAACAACCACGATAAAAGATGCGAATTGACCAATTAATAACTTATAAAGGTCAGGATGTAGAATATCTGCTACCATATTTTTAACTCCCATATTTTTTTCTTATTAACAAACAACGTCTTTAAAGTAATATATGTCTCTTAACTTTTATATTAATATTTATTATTAAATAATTGTTATGTAGTATTTTTTAAATAATTGCTATGTAGTATTTTACCAACTTTTTTAACATGATAGATCATTTAAAACCATTTTTTAAAACTTAAATATCAACTCTAAGAAAATCAAAAGGTTTTTATAGATCTGATATTAATACGTCGCAAAAGTCAAATAAAGTACTATTAGGTTATATAAATAATCATTATATATAAATATTATTATCAACGGGTACCATAAATTTAACATCGGTTTCTGATTTGAAATTAAGAAACTTAGTGAAAAAAACAGTGTTATGATGGATCGTTACATATAACTATCAAGGTGTCTGAAAAATATAAAAAATTGACAGGATTTCCATGGATATTTAACATAATGCGTCATCAGAACTCCCATATTTTTTAAAAGTACAAATAATCTGAAAAATAATCATGAAAATAGAATCATATAAACTTATAAATACAAAAAATTAACAATTTTCCAACATGATAAAATAAAATAATTTTTATAAATAGCTAAATACCTTTTATTTTAGATATTAAACCATTTTAAACTTTTATTTTTAGTTAAACAAAATTCA
>JAITEE010000029.1 GCA_031282205.1 Candidatus Methanovirga aequatorialis
TATTTTTTAGTTTTTATTTATATGTTTAATTAGCTAAAAATTGCGTTTAGAAGATGTTATATAAATAGTTTGCTATAAAAATAAAGAAAAAATAAAATTATAAAATATACAAATCACTATATATTAAAGATTTTATAAAATATATAATAAAACATGAAATCAGATAGTACTTTTTTTAGGTGGTCTTAAAAATAATCTTGAGAGAAGTTCTATGAAGTTAAAAACAATAAAATGGTGGGAAAGTGGAAAAATATCAAGTTAAAGAAAAAGACAACATAAAACATATAAAAAATTATTTTCTTAAAAATAAAGACCATATAAAGGGAACAAATTTAGGTTCATATAAAATAGTTGGAATTGGCAAACAAAGTTTAATGTTGAAACATGTCAACGGAGATTCCGTATGGATAAACTATGTTGACTTAGTTAAATCCATTAAAAAATCAGATGAAGCAACAGGCTACATCGCACTACTCATCCAAAAATTCGTTGATGGAGTAGCCATTAACTCCAAAGATGAAACAGCAGCAGAGGAGATATTCAGAAAGGTTGTGGATAAAGCAGAAAATTATGATGATTTACTCAAAATCCAATCGTTACTTCAGAATAAAATTGAAAAACTACAGAAAAAAGGCAACTATAGAGAAAGACTAGATTTGAATAAGTTATTTCCAAAAATAACGATATCCAATGAAACGTTAAAATCACCACGTCTTTTAAAATCAGATCCTGGATCGTTAAACGTTAGTGATAAATTAAAAGACGAGAAAACAGTTCTGAATTTATTGGAGGATAGTCTTAAAAAAGAGTATGATGTTACCATTTTTAAATATAGGGGAGTTGACAACTTAAATACTTTAAAAGAAACTATTAAATGGCAAATAAAAGAGATAACAGGAATATTTAATAGCGAACATAGTGATGGTTTTTTTAAAATTAACAAAGAAATAGCTGAAGTCTACTACCTCAAATTAAAAAAATAGTAGATCATCACACCTTGATTTTATAGTCATATTTGCAATGTTTATCAATTTATAAAATATCAATATCCAATATAATCTATTTAAATTTAATTTAGAGAATTTTCATAAAAAATAATTAAATTAATAATCGATAAACGTTACAATGATCACTATAATATGGAAATATAGTGTATTAAATAATGTTTGTAAGTAATGAAATTTTTAATAACTTAATATAACTATTAAATTTTTAATTAAAGAAAATCAGGTGATTGGTTACAAATATTTTTTATTCCACCATAATTAAATTCAAAACATTAAATTGATATTGTTTCACCATCCATTTTATAGAAAAGATTAAATACTATAAAGGAGATATGTATAATAGGTAGATAACCAGGAATATTAATAGTTAATCTATAAATTCAAATAAATATACTTAAATCGTGGCATAACAATATAAACTTCTTTAGAAGTCTATAAATAAGGTATTCATTAGTATATACTCTTTAAATAAAAATCATTAATATTTTAAATAGGAATAATCTTGAATTAATCGAAGATCATGAGGTCGTTTTAAATGGCAGGAATTGTAGGCTATGGTGTTTATATACCATCATATAGAATCAAAGTAGAAGAAATTGCAAAAGTTTGGGGTGACGACCCTAATGCTATATCCAAAGGACTGATCGTTAATGAAAAGTCAGTACCTGGTCCTGATGAAGATACCGCTACAATAGCCGTTGAAGCATCAAGAAATGCATTAAAAAGAAGTGAAATTGATCCTAAAGACATTGGTGCAGTTTACGTAGGTTCTGAATCCCATCCTTATGCTGTAAAGCCAACGGCAACAATAGTTTCTGAATCAATTGAAGCAGTACCAAATATCATGGCAGCAGACTTAGAATTTGCATGTAAAGCAGGTACTGCTGGAATGCAAATGGTTATTGGTCTTGTTGATTCTAAAATTGTTAAATATGGGTTGGCTATTGGTGCCGATACATCTCAAGGAGCACCAGGGGATGCATTAGAATACACGGCATCTGCTGGAGGAGCAGCATACATTATTGGGAAAAAAGATACCATTGCAGACTTTGATTTTACCTGCAGCTTTACAACCGATACTCCAGACTTCTATAGAAGAGAAGGTCAATCATATCCAAGTCATGGTGGAAGGTTTACAGGAGAACCTGCATTTTTCAAACATGTTCAAGGAGCGGCCAATAGATTATTCGAAGAAACTGGAACAAGTGCAAAAGATTACAATTATGGAGTTTTCCATCAACCCAATGGCAAATTTTACTTAAAAGTAGGTAAGATGTTAGGTTTCAACAATGAACAAATGGAAGATGGTCTTTTAACTCCCAACATAGGAAATACCTATTCAGGAGCTACTCCCCTTGGTCTTGGTTCGGTTCTTGATAAAGCTCACCCTGGGGATAAGATCTTAGCTGTTTCCTATGGTTCAGGTTCTGGAAGTGATGCCTTTGCCATTACAGTCAAGGATAAAATAGATGAAAGAAGGGACTTTGCCCCTAAAACACAGAACTTTATTGACGATAAGATTTATGTTGACTACTCCATTTATGCGAAGTATAAAGGAAAATTAAAAATGGCTTAAGATAGAGAAAAATGGCTTAAGATAGAGAATATCAATTTGAGGTGAAATTATGAGAGATGTAGCGATTATTGGTGTATCACAAACAAAATTTGGGGAGTTATGGGAAGCGTCACTTAGACAGTTGATAGCAGAAGCAGGATTATCAGCCATTGAAGATGCGAATATTCAAGGTGATGATATAGGTGCCATGTATGTAGGAAACATGACAGCAGGACTTTTCATACAGCAAGAACATATAGCATCACTCATTGCTGATCATACAGGTCTAAATCCAATTCCTTGTACTCGTGTTGAAGCAGCATGTGCATCAGGTGGTCTTGCACTTAGACAAGGAATAATGGCTGTTGCTTCAGGATATCATGATATCGTAATATCCGCTGGAGTGGAAAAAATGACCGATGTTGTAGATCCAACACCTGCAATAGCGACGGCGTCAGATCAAGAATGGGAAGCCAAGGTAGGAGCGACGTTCCCATCACTTTATGCAATGATGGCAAGAAGGCACATGTATGAGTATGGAACTACAAGGGAACAGTTAGCAATGTTTTCAGTGATTAACCATGAAAATGGTTCTAAAAACCCAAGAGCACAGTTTCCATTTAAAATAACGGTGGATCAAGTTTTAAACTCCAGTAAAGTAGCAGATCCATTAAGATTATTGGACTGTTCTCCTGTAACTGACGGGGCAGCAGCTATTGTATTGGCCCCAGCAGAGGAGGCCCATAAATATAGTGATACTCCGATCTATGTTAAAGCCTCTGCTCAAGCATCTGGAACAATAGCATTACATGATAGACAAGATATCACCACAATAGATTCCACTAAAATAGCAGCTAAAAAAGCTTATGAAATGGCTGATTTAACAAGTGAAGATATCGATACCGTTGAGGTTCATGATTGTTTCTCAATCAATGGTATTTTAGCCATTGAAGATTTAGGATTTGTAGAAAAAGGCGAAGGAGGTAAAGCTATTGAAGAAGGCATGACTCAAAACGGTGGAAAAATCCCAGTTAATCCATCTGGTGGATTAAAATCAAGAGGTCATCCTCTTGGTGCAACAGGAATAGCTCAAACAGCTGAAATTGTTTGGCAATTGAGAGGGGAAGCTGGAAAACGCCAAGTTGAAGGTGCTGAAATAGGTATGACCCATAATATTGGAGGAACAGGTGGAACAGCAGCCATTCACATATTATCAAGATGATTTTTATGATAAACCTATTTTCACATTTTTATTAAGAAAAAACACACCTTCTGATTTTATATATGATGGTTTATTTGGTCAACTATCTCTTGAAATTGTGTATAAGAACAGTTAAAAACAGCAACCACAATAAACTAATTTTCTGCTATTTTTTCCATTGAACCAGCATATTTTTCTTTGGCTCTTAAAAATATTTTTTTAATTGGAGTGTAAACGATTGTTAGTAATACGTGATTAAGCCATATCCAAAGGCCCAAAGACCACCAAATATGATTCTTACAAATATTTTCTTATCATTATGATAAAAGTGGAAAATCCAACGCTGTAAGGTGTCATTCCTCCTACCATCCACCCACTGTGGCAATAGCTATTAAAGTAGCCAATAAAACTATATACTCGACACTAAGAACTTTTTTTTTCAAATATGCTGTATAGGTAATAACAACTCCTGCAAATACCAACAACGAAACCAAAATCGTTATAATTCTGATTAGATAATTTATTAATACAAAAAATAGATCTTATATTTATTCTACATAAAATCATTTAATATAAAAATCAAAATATGAGTTCTACAAAGCCGATTTTTAATAAAAATACCATTTTTAAAACCTTGATCGATTACTAAACTTATGAAGAAATAATATTATAATAAACATCAAAAGGTTATAAACATCAAAAGGTTATAAAAAAGAATACAAAACAATTTTACCTATCAATTTTATAACGTTGATATGGTTATTTAATTATTGATATGAGTCGTGGCCAAAAGTCGTTTCACTAAAATTTTGAATTTCTTTATTTTAAATTTAATCGCTGGAATCACATTAAAATTTTATTATAACTATATTCTTATAATTAGGATAAATTTACGGATTAAATAAAATTTAAAGAGTAAATATTGGAATTAAATCTAGCAAAATCTTTAAAAATTTGATTTTTGGCCACGACTCGATATATTAAAAAAAAGTGATTGATTTGAATAAAAAAGTATTAGATCTGATGTTGCCACTATTTGTACCAATGGTTATGGTTGTTCTTTGGTACGTATTCAGTGTTCCAATAAAGTTAGTTCCAGATTATGTTATGCCAACTCCGATAATGGTTATAACATCAGCCTATCAATTAATAATCTCAGGAAAACTTCTTAATCATGCTATCGCTACATTAATCAAAGTTTTACTCGGTTTAATTTTAGCGTCAGTAATATCCATTCCACTTGGAGTTTTACTTGGATGGTCAGGAAAGTTAGAAGAGATGAGTAAGTTCATTATTGGAATTTTAAGACCAATACCTCCTGTTGCTTGGATTCCATTTTCTATTCTATGGTTTGGTATAGGCTTAATTCCAGGTACCTTCATCATCTTCATGGGTTGTTTCTTTCCAATTCTTATTTACACAATCGATGGTGTTAAAAGAACTGATAATGTCTTAATAGAAGCTGGTAAGACTTTAGGCACCTCTAACTTACAAACAATAACGAAAATAATCTTTCCATCATCACTACCAACGATAATATCTGGTTTAAAGGTGGGGGTTGGAATAGCGTTAATGTGCACGGTTACAGCTGAAATGGTTGCATCCAACAGTGGATTAGGATATTTAATTATGAACTCTTCCCAACTATTTGATACTGGATCGGTGGTTGTTGGTATGTTATCCATAGGAGTTATCGGCCTATTTTTCGATATTATATTTAAAAAAATCCAAAGCAAACTATTTTGGTGAAATTTAATGTAAATGCCAGGTTAATAAAGACGAATAGAAAATAGCTACCATCAAAAAAAGGTGGGGGGCCAAGTTGACAATTGAAATCAAGAATTTAAATAAAACATTTAAAACCCATGAAAAAGAAGTTTTTGCACTTAGAGACGTTGATCTAACTATTGAAACCAAAGATTTTGTTTGTTTACTTGGTCCCTCTGGTTGTGGGAAAACAACTTTACTACGATTAATAGGTGGACTTGAAGAAGGAGATAGTGGAGAAATATTAGACGATGGAAAACCAATTGTAGAACCATCTAACGAAAGAGGTTTTGTTTTCCAACAGTACTCTCTATTTCCATGGCTAACTGTCTTAGATAACGTGACTTTTGGTTTAGATCTAAAAAATGGTTCCAAAGAAGAGAATATTAAAAGAGCCAAAACATATTTAAGGTCCGTTGGTCTGGAAAATACCGAAAAACTCTATCCACATGAGCTTTCTGGTGGAATGAAACAAAGAGTAGCTATTATAAGGTCTCTTGTAAATAAACCCAAAACATTGTTAATGGATGAACCTTTTTCAGCTTTAGATATACAGAATAGACATAAGCTACAAGAACAATTGGTTAGAATTTGGCAAAAAACAGAGAAAACAATAATATTCGTTACCCACGACGTCGATGAAGCAGTTTTCTTAGCTGACCACATAGTCTTAATGGGAAAAAACCCTGGTCATATTAAAGAAGTATATAACAATAAGCTACCAAGACCAAGAAACAGAAACAGTAAAGAATTTTTAGCCATTCAAAACCATACCATGGAACTACTAGAGAGTTAAATTTACAAAAATAAGTTAAGAAAAATAACGTTCTTACACTCACCTTGTTACTAAATAAACTTTCTCTATTAGAGAAGTGTCAGTTGGAGATTTAGTAAAGTTGTAAATATTTTTCAGTTTATAATCAGGAACAATCTCCTTAAAACTTTTAACATCATAATCTTCCTTAGAAAAGAAATATACTCTCCCGTTTCTATTTATTGTTTCATCTATTCTCCAGATCAAATCATTAAAGTTTTCGTACCCATAAAGATAAAGTTTCACTCTGGTTTCTGGAACGTATCCTAAAGTTTTATATATAGTCACATTTCTAAGCTTTTCAAGTTCCCAATTATTAGAATTTTTAAGATAAGCATTTATTGATATATCTTTATCTTTAATAATGTAGCGATTAACACTTACAGTGAAAAACGTTGTGATAAAGTTATCATCCGCTGTGACAATCAAGTCCGTGTTTGTTATGTTATCTAAAACATTGGTAATTTCAGTCAAAGCTTTTTCATTGGAGTTTTCAGCATTTATAAAATTCATCGTGCTATTTGCACTAACAAAAAGAAGTATTAACAGTATTGGGATAAATATCTCTTTTTTTGGATATATTTTACAAATTAACACACTGAAACTCATCCAAAAACATCCTAAAGCAGGGAACATGTGCCTATCAAAAAAAATAGGCTGAAATAAATCTGAAAAAATGATTCCAATAGAAACGGTTAATATTAAAACTATAACGCCCACACTAAAAAAAAATTTTTATGTTCTTTCCTTATGATAAAGCAATATGAAAACAAAATAGCCGTTGCAGCTAATAATAAGATCCCTGACAAGAAAACATTTGACATTATATTAAACACTGTCTCAGGAGTATTAATGGTATGGTTCCCAATGGTCATGACATAAGAATCATTGTAAAAATGATAACTTGAAGAAAAAATAAACCAAAATAAGATCCTATTTTTTCAAATGTAATAGGAGGTAGTTGAAAATTAGTATCAAGACCATTATAGTATCGGACACAACTTTTGATAATATAAAGTTTACTATTTTTTATTTAATTAATGATTTAAAAGATTTTAAACAAGTTTAAAATTATCATCATTTCCAAAATCAAATGTCGAGTACTATAATACTGAATAAATAAACAATCCAAGGGGAGTATAATAATATTAAAATAACAACAGATATCAGCCATTTTTTAGCTCTTTTCTGTTATTGAAAAAAAGCCAAATAAACAATGAACAGATTATGATAATACAGCTCATTGCAGCAAAATAATGAGTATACGAAGCTAATATCTGAAATAAAATCAAAAAAAACCAATTTTCCGAGTAGAATTGGTAGTTGTCTCATAAGCATAAAAAAGACTTAAGGTAACAAATAGTAATGGTAAATAATACATTCTAATATCAAGAGCATATAATAAAAGATGAGGCATTGAAAAAATACACAATAGAAAAATCCCAGATGTTAATACCAAACCTTTCTCTTAACTTCGTCAAAGAAAAAATTAAAAAAAACAATCATTGCTACAATTTCACTAAAAGAAATTTTAAAAATTTTAATTAATTTTTATTAGACTGTAAAAAAGTGTGGAGTTTTTTAAAAATCAACATTTACTTATAAAGAAAATGTGAAAAATTAAAAAAACTCCACAAAACTTTACACCCTCATTTTTATTTAAATCTTATTATAATGATTTTGGTAAAGTTTGTCAATTATAAAATATCAATATCCAATATAATCTACTTAAATTTAATTTAGATAATTTTCATAAAAAATAATTAGACTAATAATTAATAAACATTACCATTATCACTATAACTATTAAAATAACCATTAAAATATTTTTATTTTTAAAAATATATAATTATAATTTCTTTAATTAAAAATTTAATATTTATAATAATTTATTAAAAATTTTATTACCTACAAACACTATTCAATACACTATAATAAAATTTAGTAAATATGTTGTTATTACCAAACTTTTTAAACGTTGATAAGATTTAAAAACCATTTTAAATAGGATTTTAAGGATAAATAGGATTTTAAGGAAATTTAAAAGATTTTATACATATAAATAATAGTTTATAATAAAAGTTGAATAAAGTATATTTGTTTTAGAAAAACTGACGAATAAAACATGTTGACAGAGTTTACCTACTTTTTACTGGCTATTACCGAAATCCAGTCAGTGTTTTCTTTTCTGAATGTGACAACATCAGTGAATCCCGCATCGATCAATGCCGATTTTAATTCTTCCTCGGAGTAAATTTTTAGATCCAATAATTCTATCTCTTCTTTCATCTTTTCAAAAACGTGCTCTTCTCCAACAGCTTCATTACAGATAAAAATCATGCCTTTAGGTTTTAATACTCTATTAACCTCTTTTAAATCTTCAACAAAGTTGGGCCAAAAGTAAGTTGTTTCAAAACATGTGACTAGGTTAAAAGTATCATTTCCAAACGGTAGTTTGGACACAGAACCTTGAATAATTTCAACTGCCCCATCCTTGATTGCGGATTCATTTAGTTGACTAGATTTTTCAGCACTAACTTCAGAGTAATCCAATCCATAAACTTTTCCATTTGGAACCATTTCATTAAATCTTTTAACGTTTACGCCTCCACCACAACCAACGTCTAAAATAACATCATCGATGCCAACGGTTAAATGACTAACACCCCATTGGGCTAACTTTTCATGGGATTCATTCATTCTTTCGAGTAATTTAGAACCTAATTCACCCTCAGGTTTACGTGCATTAACTATTACTTCCTTATCCATACTCCATACCTTCAACTATACATCACCAATACAACATTTAACTCGATTAATTTTTTTTGTATTCACCAATAGGAATTGAGAATTCATCTTCAATTCCTTGTCTATACAACGAATTCATAGTACAAAAGGGAATAATCCTCCCATCAGGGACAGCATAATGAATAACACATTTTTTAACACGATCTTCATCAAAGTTAAACGGATCCATAAAGTGCATACAGGCTATTAAAAGTGAATTTTTATGGAAGTCTCCCAACGCACTGTAAGATCTTCTACTAAGTACATTTCCCAAAATGTGTTTAAAATCAATCGTTTCAGGTGAATTTTTTTTATCTAATAATTTGGGGAGTTCTTTAATGGCATCCACCAATATTCTTGATTTAATTGCAAACCCACCTTCATTTAATCTGTCGGTAGTTTTATCCAAAAACTCAAAGAATCCATCAACGTTGATAAATCGTGTTACTGGGATCATTTTATCATCTTCAATGAAGATGTAAGTTGCTATTCCACAATGTTGATGACAGTTTAGAATAACCGAAGGATTTCCTCCTTCATAGGCTCCTATGAAGTTAGATATTGGTTCAACTGAGGATGGTGGGTAAAAATCATCCGTAACAATTGCTCCATCGGTTTGATCTGATACCAATCTAACAAAGTCAGATATTGTGATTCTTTGTTCTTCTACCTTCTCTGATGGTGTTCTACCTGAAAATGAAACTGGTTGGAAGTTAACACCATGGACAATATCTATGTTATCAATGGCGAACCTTATGATGTCCCCTATTTGATCATCGTTGACACCTTTAACGATGGTTGGAACCAAAACGACACCAAGACCCACCTCTCTACAGTTCTCAATGGCTTTAAGTTTTTGAGGAAGTACATTCTTGTTTCTATTGTGAATATATGGTCCCTCTGTCACACCATCAAATTGTAAATAAATTGTGTTCAATCCAACATCAGCTAATTCTCGTGCAAAATTTATATCTTGACTTATTCGTATACCGTTGGTAGCTATTTGAGTATGTGAGAATCCCTTTTCAATAGCTAATTTAATTAAATCAACTATATCTTTTCTGACCGTTGGTTCTCCACCAGCATATTGAATAGCTGAAGTTGGAACTGGTTTTACGTTCCTTAAATTCCTAAGCATTTCTTTTATTTCGTCATAACTTGGTTCATATATTTTTTTGGAAACAGCTGCATTTGCAAAGCAAACTGGACATCTAAGATTACATCTGTTTGTGACATCTATCAATCCAAGAATTGTCGTTGTTTCATGCTGATTACATAACCCACATTCAGAAGGACATCCTTTAGTATTAATTGAGTGATGGTTTTCAACTGATTTAATGGTTGGAGTATATACATTAACTCTTTTATAAAGTTCTGCATCTGACCAGTAAGTGTTATCAAATATTCCATGTTCAGAACATTTCTTTTTTATCCTAATCTTACCATCTTTATCATATACTTCAGCTTCTAATGGTTTAAGACATACAGGACATAAACTTCTTGTTTTTTTAATAATATTCAATAGCATCACCTTAACTCAATTAAAATAAACAATGACTTCTTATAATCTTATTCATAGTGAAAGTAAATCGTTCCATATAGTTGTTACCAACGTATATCAAGAGAGTTATATATTTAAATAAATAGAGTATATATTTAAAAATTCTATTCAATATATTTTATTTATTAGTTTGACATTATATCATTAATATATCATCTATGTTATTTATATCTATTTTATAGTATAAATCAATTTTATAACATTCAAAATAGAGGTTAAACTTAATGGGTATTCAAGAGTTAAATAAAGAAATAAGAACAAACTCATTTGAAAAAATGAAAAAAAGAAGTCTTAAACAGTTGACTGCAAGTTGGTACCAAGACGATCTTCTTTACTCGGGTGTTGGAAAAACTATATCCATAATACTACCCACCATAGGATGTTCATGGGCATTAGGGGACAGTGGTGGGTGTACTATGTGTAGCTATATCTCAGATTCGTTTTTAGAGAATGTCAATGCCGATGAAGTTTTTGAACTGTTTGTAAGTGAATTTGAAAAACATGATTTAACCGAAAATACAGGTGTGAAAATATTCGCTTCAGGTAGTTTTCTAAACCCAATAGAAGTTCCAACCGTTGCAAGAGATAAAATCTTAAAATATTTATCTAAAAAAAATGATGTTAAGGAACTTGTAGTTGAATCACGACCAGAATATATTAAAAAAAATGTTTTAAAAGATATTTTTGCATGTTTAGGAGACAAACTATTTGAGGTAAGCGTTGGATTAGAAACATCAAATGATTTCACAAGAGAAGAGAAAATCAACAAGGGTTTCAGTGAAGAAGACTTTGAAAAGAGTATGGAAACAATAAAATCTTTAAAAAACAGTTACAATATAAAGTCTAAAGCATATATATTAGTTAAACCAATATTGACAAGTGAAAGCGAAGCAATTGAAGACGCAATTGAAACTGCTACCTACTGCGAAAGAACTGGAGTGGATAGAATATCCTTTACACCAACCACTATACATAAAGGAACGTTAGTAGAACAACTATGGAAAAGAGGTAGTTATCAACCTCCATGGATATGGAGTGTGGTTGAGATAATAAACGAAACAAGAAAAAACCTGTCAATTCCCTCATTTATGGACACATCAGGATTTGGATCAAGACGAGGTCCATACAATTGTAAAAAGTGTAATAAAATTCTAAAAAACGCAATAATCGAGTCAAACATTAAACAAAGTTTAATTGAAGAGGTTAATTGTGAATGTAAGTCACATTGGATTGGTGATAAAAAATCATCAAGTTTAAATTATTCAAAAACAAGAGTTAAACATCTGCCTCTTATTTAATAGGTAACGTCTATTTAGCAATTTAAGTAGCATCAATAGAATATTTTCTAAGGAACATGTCAGAACAGACGTAAAAAGTTTAATTAACAATTTTACAACTAAAAAAACAATAATTTACAATAAAGCTCTATTAATCTCAATAAAGTTCTTAAAAGATGAATTTAATATCAAGGTGTCTGATTTTCATGAAAATTTCACGACTTCTTTAAAGGTATTTCCCCATAAATAACAATTAATCATGACACTTCATTAAAAGTACAAATCATATGTGAATGATTTTAAATT
>JAITEE010000049.1 GCA_031282205.1 Candidatus Methanovirga aequatorialis
TTGAATTTAAAGAATTTTATCATTGTACTTTTTAAAACTACCATGAAATAGTTCTTAGAACCTATTAAATAACTATCCATCTATCTTGAATTTTTCATGAAAATCTAACACCTTGTTAATATAAATAGTAATTAAACAAAAATAATTGTGCAACAGCCTCTTAATAGATTATAATATTTTCAATATAATTATGGATCTTAAAATTCAGAATTGATGGGATACGAATGTATTTCATAAGCTATAACATTAATGGTCTTTTAAAAAAGTATAAGTCTTGTTTTTATTAAATATTTGATTAAATTAATCTGATTGGTGGGATAAGTGGCAAATGAAAAAAATAATATAAATATTAACAATATTTATAATGATTTTCCTGTGATTAAACCATCTGATAGGATTATTATATTTGCACCACATCCAGATGATGATGTATTAACGAATTCTGGAATTATTTTATCAGCTATTAAAAATAATGCAATGGTTAAAGTAGTTTACATGACTAATGGAGATGGTAGACCACAAAATTATTTGGATAAATATTTAGAATTAAATAATATAGCTGATTTTAAAGGAAATATTGGTGATATAAGACATGTGGAAGGATTAAATGGATTGAATATATTGGGATTAGAAGATTTTAATTCTATATTTTTAGGATATCCAGATTCTGCATTGAAAAGTTTGTTTTTAGATAATTGGGATTATGATAATCTCTTTAGAAATGAAAATCTCCTTAACTTCTATGACCATTCTCCTTATGATTTCTCTTTTGAGAAAAATGCTCCTTACTGCGGTTTGAATGTTGTTAAGAATTTGAATCATATTCTCGATGACTTTAAACCAAATATAATATTAGTACCAGATTCTAATGATGAACATGAGGATCATTGGGCTACTGATGCATTTGTAGAGTATGTTCTTGTTAATAGGAGATACAACAAATCAATTTATCATTTCTTGATACATAAAGAAGGCTTGCCTGTGGTGTGTGAATATGCTCCTTTTGAAGATGTGATTATACCATTAAATATCAGTGCATTTGATACTGAATGGTTTAAGTTACCTCTAAGTGATGATGATAAAGAATTAAAAAGAAAAGCAATTAATTCTCATAAAAGTCAAATTTATGAAATTGACGAAAGAAATTATTTAGAATCTTTTATAAGGATAAATGAATATTTTGCAATTTATCCTAAAATAACGATTCAAAAAGTAGAAAATTATTTTTTAAATGATGGCATGCCAAAATCATCTTTTAAAAACATGGTATTTAAACCAAAAAAATTAAAAAATATTTATAATTCTTTAAAAAATGTAATAAAAAGAAATTTAGATTCTATTGGTTTAATTATGGATAATCAGAATTTATATGTTATAATACAGTCTACTAAAATTACTGTTGATTGTCATTGTATTTTTTATCTTTATTTATATGATGGAAATGAATATAGGAAGTTAACTATTGATATTGGATGTGGTAATGCAGTATGCATTTCTGAAACATTAGGTGTTATTTTTTCTAAGAAATTAGATATTCAAAGGGGGAATGATATAATTGGAGTTAAAATTCCATTAAATCTTGTTAAAAACATCAAAACTATTTTATTAACTGCTAATATCCAATATTCTTCAGATTATTCTATGAATACTACTCAATTAAGAGTTTTTGAAATTTGAGTTAAATTTTAAACTTAATATTATAAAACTTTTTATCAATTATATTTTTACTAATTAAACTATCTCTATTTTTTATTTTCCATTTTTTCCCAGTTGGATGGTTTTAATCATATTATGATAAGTAGTTGAATAATAAGGTATCTTATCTAATTCTGAGTTTGATAAATTTAATTCAGCCAAATACTTTCCTGTTTTTTCAAAAAATTGGGATTGATATTCCTTAGAAACTCTTGAAACATATTGTCTTAGCTGTTCTATTACAAAAAACTTAAATTCCATATTATAATTCTCCATTTCTTTATTTTCTGTTAAAAAATTCTTAATATTATCAATAGCATCAAATATATCGAAAATTTTTATTGAATTATTAGTATTATTCATTATTGAATTTTCGTTAGTTGTTCTATAAATATATAATAAGTATGGACAAAATGAAATCCTTTTTGCTCTTAATAGTACTTGCACATGGAAAAACATATCTTCGAAGATTGTATGTTTTGGAAAATAGAAATCATCATATTTTTTTAGAAAAGAGTGCTTATAAAATTTGTAAGATGTATTGAATCCTCTATTCAATAAAAAAAGTTTAACTTTGCTTATTGTGAAAAAAAAGTTATTAAAATCAATTTTTTTATTATTAAAATGTTTTCCAACATTGTAAATATCATCACTATTTTTAGTTAGTTCATTATTTTTTTCATTATATTCTAAAATGTCTAACATCACAATATCTGAGTTATTATTAATCCCGTTTTCATATAATTTTTTAAGTGCATCTTTAACTATACAATCATCAGAGTCAACAAAGTAAATAAATTCTCCAGAAGCGTTATCTAAACCTGTTTTTCTTGCAGCCCCCAATCCTTCATTTGTTTTACTGATAATATTTATTCTATTGTCTTTTGTTTCATATTTCTTTAAAATTTTGAGTGAATTGTCTGTTGACCCATCGTTAATACAGATTATTTCTATATATTCTAATGTTTGATTGATAACACTATTCAAACATTGTTCAAGATATTTTTCTACATTGTAAACTGGTATAATTACAGACACTTTGATATTATTCATTGGTGATTCCATTAGATATATTCAATTAATTTTATTTTGAAGATTCAGTTTTTCTTCCTGATGGAGCTGGTCACAAGCAATATCTTCAAATTTTACCTATTTCACATTTTCAGTTAAAATTGATTAAATCAAACGAACATCTTGATTTAAAATATATTTAAGAAAATAATGAGGCACTGTCAAAAATTATGGTGATAGAGTTAGATCGTTAATCCAAGATTTCACTTTTCTATTTCTCAAAACCCATCTAATTGTCAATATCACCAACTTAATAATTTTTGTTTGAATTGAGTTATATATTTTTCATGATTTTAAACAAATTGCAAATTTTTTTATATAAATTGAGAGGTGGTCAAAACTAATTTTTTTAAGAAAAAATTTTCTTATTTTCTAAATTAAAGCATTTTTAAAGCTTTTAATTTTAAAATTTAGACTTTTGTCCACCTCTCAAATTTGTTTAATTTGTTATTAAAATATTTAACCAAATTTCTTAAGTTGATGACATTGAGATAAACCCTATATTTTTTGAACAAGGTGTCTGATTTTCATGAAAATTTCACGACTTCTTTAAAGGTATTTCCCCATAAATAACAATCAATCATGACACTTCATTAAAAGTACAAATCATATGTGAATGATTTTAAAT
>JAITEE010000111.1 GCA_031282205.1 Candidatus Methanovirga aequatorialis
AAATTTAAAAAAAGACAGACAAAAATTTTAAAAAGAAGGTTTTGACCATTTTTATTTAAATGGAAACTATGACCTCCTATCTAAAAATTCACATACAAAAAGAGTTTTGACCATCTCTCAATGAATGAAAAAAAAATATGAAAATCTTTTTAAAGGTAAAAAAATAATTAAAATGGCACTTGTTTTTAGAAATGAAGAAATAGGTTGTAAAATAGAGAAAAACTTCTAATTTCTTTTTTAAAAAGTTTTGTTGGAAATAAGAAAATAAATCTGCTTAAAAAAATTTGATTGAATAAAAATATTTATATAATATGGCTTCCCATATTAATTATTATAAAAATATTTTTGGAAGTGATGTTTATGGCATTTAAAAAAGCTACTTATACATTACCAATTGAAGCAATTAATCAAATTAATATATTATCAGAAAGGACAGGTAAATCTAAATCTGGAATAATAGCTGAATTAATTATGAATACTGAAACTGATCATGATAAAATTGTTAATATGAGTGTTAAACTTGAAAGCAGTGAAAAAGTTTCATTAGATGAAATGATGGGAGCTATTAAAACAGGAAAAGAATTTGATCCAGTAAAAATTAAAAATAAAGTTTATTTAGATAGAGTCGATTAAATGAAATTTTTAGAACCAAGTTTTTTAGTTAGCTTCTATCATGAAAAAAGCAATAAACATAAAGAAGCTAAAAAAATCTATAAAACACTTAATAAGAAAGATTTATTAATATCCTATATGGTGATTGCTGAGGTTTTAACAGTTCTTAGAAAACTAAAAACAAATAATGAACTTGTTACAAAGACATATAATAGTATGATAGAGGATTTAATGATTTTAGATGATACATCTTATTATGAGAAATCTTTTCAAAAATCTTTAACCAATGAAATTGGATTTTTTGACAATTTATATTATATAATAATGAAAGATTTAAAAATTAAAGAAATAATAAGTTTTGATAGAGATTTTGACATTTTTGAGGACATTAAAAGATTACATTAATTAAAACAATATTTTAAAAGATAAATTACTTATTTTTAAACTTTGCTTCATAATCTTCTTTAGCCATTTCATGTATCTCATCAGCAGTCTTGTTTTTTCATAAATTTCTTATCCATGAGTTGATAAATGGGTGATTTATGCCAAAGGAGGAGAATATAGAAAATATTATGGTAACTTAGAATTAGTAGTTGATTGGTCGGATGAAGCAAAACAGTTTTATAAAACTAACAAAACCTCTAATCTCTTAGATAAAAAATATTGGTTCAAAAAAGGAATAACATATACTGGAATATCTTCAAAAGGAACAGGTTTAGATATTTACCTGAAGGTTGTGTTTTTGATAAAGGAGGTCCTTCATTAGTAAATGTTGAAAATTTATATTATTGTCTTGGTTTCTTAAATACTAAAATTGCAAATGTATATCTAAATTTGCTTAATCCCACATTAAATATTCAAGTAAAAGATGTTAAAAACATTCTGAGGAAACCTTAGAAGAAAACCTTAAATTCATAGCCAACGCTCTTGGAAATAAAGGAAAAACATATCGAGAGACAATTCGGAAATATTTATTAACTGATTTCTTCAAAGACCACACGAAGATGTATAAAAAGACACCAATCTATTGGTTGTTTGATAGTGGGAAAGAAAATGGGTTTAAAGCTTTGATTTATCTCCATCGTTATAATTCTGATACCGTGGCAAGAAAAGCATAATATCCTTTTTGTTGGTATGATGCGAGTCCTATCGTTATAATTCTGATACCGTGGCAAGAATAAGAACGGACTATTTACATAAGACTCAGAAGGCATTGGAAACTTCCATAGATCATAATGAACAGATTATTTCTAATTCTTCCAATCAAAAAGAAAAAACACAAACTAATAAAGATAATACTAAACTTAAAAAACAATTAGAAGAAACTCGAAAGTATGATGAAGCATTGTCACATATTGCAAATAGACAGATTGATTTAGATTTAGATTATGGAGTTAAGGTTAATTATGAGAAATTTCAGAATGTGAAAGTTGGAAGTAAGAAAATTAATTGAGAGGTGGACAAAAGTCTAAATTTTAAAATTAAAAAGCTCTAAAAATGCTTTAATTTAGAAAATAAGAAAATTTTTTCTTAAAAAAATTAGTTGACCACCTCTCTAATTTACTAAAAAAGATTTAAATTTTTTATTACACCATTAAATACAAAACCACATTTTTAAAAAATTTTTCCATTAAAAACAATAGCTATATAGACTATAAAGAACATAATCTTTTATTAATAAATAATCAATGGAGTTATCTTAATGAAAAAATTACCTAAAGGAATTCCAACTTTTCAAGAGTTAATAGAGGAGGGTTATCTTTATGTTGATAAGACTGAAATTATTCATAAATTAATCAGGCAGGATAAATTAAATTTTTTATCACGACCTCGCCGTTTTGGAAAAACATTACTCTTAAGCACAATTGAAGAACTATTTAAAGGAAATAAAGAACTATTTAAAGATCTTTACATATATGACAAGTGGGATTGGAACTGTACTTATCCAGTTTTATCTTTAGACATGTCTGGTTTAGAATCTGAAGGATCTACTCGTGATTTAGTAGATGATGTTTTAAAAAAAGCTTCAAAAGAATTTGATATTGAACTTGAAATGAAAACATTGAATATGCGATTTGGAGAATTAATTCAAAAAATTCACGACTCACAAGGAAAAAGGGTTGTTGTTTTAATTGATGAGTATGATAGTCCAATTATTAATAATTTAACGAATCCAGAATATGTTGAAAATTCTCAAAGTCTTTTAAATGCTTTTTATAGTGCATTAAAAAAAAATAATAAATATATTAAATTTATTCTTGTAACAGGCATCTCTAAATTTTCTAAAGTATCTGCTTTCTCTGCTTTAAATCATTTAACTGATATTAGCTTATATGAAGATTATTCATGTATTTGTGGTTACACTCAAGAGGAATTAGAAACTAATTTTAAGGAATATATTGAGAATTTAAGTAGTTTTGCAAATTTTTCTTTTGAAGAGACTTTAGAAAAAATAAAATATTGGTATAATGGTTACAGTTGGGATGGAGAAAAAACTTTATACAATCCCTACTCCACAATTTTGCTTTTCAGTGAAAATAGATTTTCTCCACACTGGTTTGAAACTGGAACCCCAAAATTTTTAATAGAAATAGTTGATTATATTAAGGACATAAAATCATTTTTAGAACCTTCACATGTCTATAAATACCATTTAGATGGTTTTGATCCTCTTGATATTGAAGATACTACTTTACTTTTTCAAGCAGGTTATCTAACAATTAAAAAAATAGATAAAACTCATGAAGAGTTTGAATATATTTTAGATTTACCTAATTATGAAGTTGAAAATGCTCTTATGAATAATCTTATTAGAACTTATACTCAAATTCCAGTTCAAGAGTTGATTGAGTATCGAAAGAAATTTTGGAATCAAGTAAACAATGGGGATTGTGAAGGATTAAAAGAAACGATCATGGATTATTTAATTCCAATAGGAAACAAACAAAGAGGACAAAATGAAAATTACTATCATGCACTTATATTTAAATGGTTAACATCATCTTTAGGTTTTGAAGGATACTCAAACACCCCAACTTACATTGGAGAAATGGATGTTGTCTTAGATAGAACAGATCCTATCATTATTATTGAATTTAAGCAAAGTAAAACATCATCAATTGAATATTTGATCAATGAGGCATTTACTCAAATGAATGAAAAACAATATGATAAACTTTTTAATGGTAAAAGAATAATTAAATTAGCTCTTGTTTTTAGAAATGAAGAAATAGGTTGTAAAATAGAGAAAAACTTTTAATTAATTTAAAAACACTTTACGAACTACTGATAATTATTATTAAGTTTATGACTAATCTATGGTGCAAGTATGAGTGAAGTTACAGGAAAGGAAAACGGATTTCATCTGAAAAATATTAAGGGTGTAGGAGAAAAATTATCCAATAAGATAGTTGAACACGTTGATGGGGAATCAAATTTAGAAAAAATTGTTAAAAACTTAGATTTAGATAAAATATCCTCTATTGAAGGGATTAGTCAAAGAAAAGCTATTGAAATATTTAATCAACTGTTGGGAAATCCAGCACAAAAATTCTTAAAAAGTGAAAAAGCATTCCAACTCTATGAAGAAGTCATAGAGAAGATTTTAGATTATTCAAACACGAAATATGCCGAGAATAGAATTCTTTTAATGTCCCCATCAAAAAACAGGAAAGCCATTGAAGAAAGATTAAAGTTCGTAACAAAAGCAAAAGAAAAGGTTTCAAAGTTGCCAATAATAAAACTCAGAGGACTCATGAGAAATCTTCAGTTGCCAGCTGAAGTTAAGCCAAGTTACGATCCAAGTAAGGCCATTCTTGTGGAAAGTCATGAAGACTTTGATCATCTACTTGAATTAGGCTTAAATAATCATTATCCTATTTTAGTGCTATCTGAAGATGTTGAAGAAGAACTTAAATCTTATGAAACGATTTTCTATGTTTACTCTCAAGGATACTTAGACGTAGACTACGATGATAATTTAATAATGATTAGTAAAGATTCACCCGCCCATGAAATCGTTCCAGATATTATCCTAAATTATTTCAACGTCAACCAAGACTTATTTAAAAGAGTTCTAGAAATTAGAAAAATTTTAAATAAAGACACTAAAATAGATGAAGTTTTAACTATTTTAGATGAAATAGAATCGTTGAAAATAAAAGATGTTGATTTAGACGAAGTTGTATCTGACGTTAAGAAGAGTAGTGATAATGAACTTAAAATAGCTATTAAAAATATAGATATCGATGGGACTGAAGTTCTTGATCTTCTTAACAATGCAATGCCGCCAAAAATTGAGAAAATATTCGACGAAATCATTACCAAAGGAAAAACAACTATAAAAGAACTGAGTGGAATTGGTTTTGATCCATTCCTAAAAACGTGTCCATTACAGATTGATGATGAAGAGATAGAAAGGGTAAAGAGACTACAGTCATCAAAAGCTGAAAATGAACTATTCGATAAAAAGATTAACGGAGCTAAACAACTATTTAATCTAAAAGAAATGGTTGAAGAAGAGATTAAAGAAATATTAGAATTTGATTTTGAGTTTAGTTTAGGCTGTTTTGCCTATGAATACAATTTAAACCCATTTAAAATATCCGATAACTTTAAATTGAATGAAGTTTTACATTTAAACTTGATTCTTGAAAAAAGTGATTACATTCAAAGAATAAACTACGATTTAAGTTATCCAGAAAATGTAGTTTTACTTACTGGTGCAAATAGTGGTGGTAAAACCACGTTGTTAGAGACGATATCTCAAATTTCAATCATGGCACAAATGGGATTACCTGTATCTGGAAAGGATTGTGAGATTAAATTGTTGGATGAGATTTATCATTTTTCTAAAAAGCGTTCACTTGATGCTGGAGCATTAGAATCATTCTTAAATGTTTTCATTCCAATTGTCACAACGAACAATGAAAAATTAATTCTTTTAGATGAGTTAGAAGGAATAACAGAACTAGAAGCAGCCGTTAAAATCATATCAAGTTTTATAAAGATGATTAAAGATTCAAATTCCTATGGCGTTATCGTGACTCACATGGCTAAGGAATTGATGAAGTACACAGATATAAGGGTTGATGGTATTGAAGCTAAAGGCTTAGATGAAAATTACAATTTAGTAGTTGATAGAACACCTAAAATGAATTTTTTAGCTAAAAGTACACCTGAACTTATCCTAAAAAGAATCTATGAAAACTCGGAAGGTAAGTTAAAAGAGGTCTATGGTGAAATCCTGAAAAAGTTTTGAAATAAAAACATTACAAACATGAAATGTCTTCATGAAAATCACCTCTAAGTAATTTCTTTGGTTCATGTTATAGTGAATTGCAAAATTAAATTTTTATCATTCAAATAAATATTGGAAATTATAATAAATTTTTATTATTTTTAAAATGCCTTATTTTTTATTTTATTAATAATTTAAAGATTATTTTTAAAAACATAATTTCCTTTAAATCCAACTCGTTTTTAAAATTTTGCTACCACAACATAAACAAGTCACAAAACCCACCCAAAGTAGATTATAATGATTTTGGTAAAGTTTGTCAATTTGTAAAATTAATATTCCATATAATCTACCTAAATTTAATTTAAAGAATTTTTATAAAAAATAATTGAACTAATAATTGATAGACATTACCATTGTTACTATAAAACCTCCAAAATAAAATAAAGAAAACTCAAAGATTCTAATCTCTCAAACCACAAAAAAAACTTCAGACATTACTATTTTCTTCTCCAATAAAATAACCCAAGAACACTTAAAAAAATCAACACAAACAAAGGAAAACCAGTCC
>JAITEE010000125.1 GCA_031282205.1 Candidatus Methanovirga aequatorialis
TTTTATATAGATGAATTTTATATAGATGAATTTTATATAGATGAATTTTATATAGATGAATTTTATATAGATGAATTTTATATAGATGAATTTTATATAGATGAATTTTTAATTGGTAAGTAAATCATCCTATTTATTAACTTGGTTATAAGTTTGAATAAAGAATTTTAAAGTCTTATTTAAAGCTTCAAATCCATATTCATCTTTTTTGATCTTCTCCACACTATCTTGAGACCAAAAACATGGTCCTAAATTCGCTCCAAACATTCCACCTCCTACTGGAATAATCCCATTTAATATGTAAAAAGTATTTATTTCCTGAATAGCTAATTCTTGACCTCCAATTCTGTCACCTCCCACCGTGATTGACATTCCAATCTTACCTCGCAGTATATTCATGTCTATGGCATATAAGGCTCTACACCTATCCATAACAGCTTTTAATTGAGCCGTAATTCCTCCATTATGTATTGGAGATGCCATGATTATTCCATCTGAACATTTAATTGAATCATAAACCTCAAACATATCATCCTTCTGAATACATTCTTTATTCTTTAAACAGTAATCACAATGTAGGCATGGAGCTATTTTTTTACCACTGACAAAAAAAGATTCACTCTTAAAGCCTTCTCTTTCAAGTTCTCCTAAAGCATATTTCAAAACATATTCTGTTGATTGTCTTCTTGGACTTCCACAAATCCCTAAAATCATTAAATAACCTCAATTCAATTAGCATTACATATACTGACCATTACTTTCATGCACCAATTTTGACCATATTTCATGACCTAAGTTAAATTTATAGTAGGCAATTTTTATACTGGATCCTTTTTAACTATAAAAGAGAGGTGGTCAAAACTAATTTCTTTAAAAAAAAATTTTCTTATTTTCTAAATTAAAGCATTTTTAGAGCTTTTTAATTTTAAAATTTAGATTTTTATCCACCTTTCTAAAAATTTTATTTGAATATTTTATATTTAATAAAATATTATAAATTAATGTTTGTTATATCCAATCCTACGAAGTGGTTATGATTATTTTATCAATGAAGATCATATTGAAATGAAGATCATATTAAGGTAGACAGCCACGTAGACAAGTTATTTAAAATTTCAAGTTTTATTTGTTGGTTATTTTAGAAGAATATGGAAAAAAACTTAAATACAATAAGGAATATAAGAATATAAATAATAAAAAAAACAGTAGTAAATAAAACAACAATTTAAAATGTGATTAAAATGATGAATGAGAAAGAAATTCAAGATTGGTTAGTGGAAGAAGGATTTTTTAAGGAAAAGGTGTACGACGAACACTCTAACTTCCATTTTATAATAAAATATCCTGAAAACAATATAATCGACCTAATTCAACCAAAAGGAAAAGGAGACATGATAATCATTGGATGTGCAACTAATTTATCTCCTGAACATTTAGATCTTATCATAGCATCCTCTATGGATGAAAAAACAGAGTTGATTTGGAATTTTAAACACATAATCAATCAGTTTCTATTGGATTTTCAAATTGAACATCCTGATAACACACTCCAAATGTTCGTTATATCAAGTACAATCTATGAAGACGGGTTAACCAAACATAATTTAATATTTGAAATCAAAAAGATTTTTAAAGCAAAACTTCAATGTCTACTACACATGGAAAAAATCTTCAAAATGGGAATCAATGAAAAATCAGCAAAATATCATGAAGATGGAATGTTTAGATAACTCATTCACTATCATCAGGGATATTAGTTTTTTTGATTAGTTATCATAGGATTGGTAGACTACATTAAATAAAAAAAATTTAAATAAAGTTTGAATTATTTTAAATAACTTAAAAGATGTTCATATGAAAAATGAAGAAATAATAGAAAATTATCCAAAATACATGATGAACACGTACACTCGTCAACCAATAGCGATTTCTCATGGAAAAGGTGTTAAAGTTTGGGATAATGATGGTAATGAATACATTGATCTTTTTGCAGGAATAGCCGTTAATAACCTTGGTCATGCTCATCCAAATATCTTAAAAACATTGAGAGAACAGGGTGAAAAGGTTGTTCATTGTTCTAATATCTACTACAATGAAAATCAGCTGAAGTTAGCTAAACTATTAAATGAACTAATTCCTAACACCAAAGTTTTCTTTGCAAATAGTGGAGCCGAGGCTAATGAAGGAGCAATAAAGTTAGCAAGAAAATACACTAAGAAAACAGAGATAATATCTGCTAAAAACTCTTTTCACGGTAGAACCTTAGCCACTGTAACAGCCACTGGTCAACCAAAGTATAGTGAACCATTTAAACCATTACCATCTGGATTCAAACATGTCACCTTCGGAGATATTGATGAGCTAAAAAACACAGTTAATGATAAAACAGCAGCTATTATCCTGGAAGTAGTTCAGGGTGAAGGTGGAATTATAACTTCAGATGAAAGCTACTTTAAAGAAGTTGAAAAAATCTGTAAGGAAAACAAGACTCTCTTAATCTTAGATGAAGTTCAAACTGGTTTTGGACGATGTGGAAAAATGTTTGCAAGTGAACTATACAACTTAAAACCAGATGTTACAACCGTTGCAAAAGGAATAGGTGGAGGGTTTCCAATGGGAGCTATAATAGCAAATGAAAAAGTTGCAGAAGGTTTTCAGCCAGGAGATCATGGCACCACGTTTGGTGGAACTCCATTGGCATGTGCAGTAGCCATTGCATCTATAAACACTATTCTTGATGAAAATCTTATTGAAAACTCAGAAAATTTAGGAAAATACTTTAAAAAAGAGTTGCTTAAATTAAAAGATAAATATTGCTTTATTAAAGATATTAGGGGTTATGGTCTTATGATTGGGGTAGAATTAGATATTACATGTTTTAATATTGTGGATAAAGCAAGAAAAAAAGGGTTTTTAATAAACTGCACAGCGAAAAATGTTATTCGTTTAACTCCACCGTTGATAGTTAAAAAGGAAGAGATAGATATTTTTATAAAGACAATAGATGAAATATTCCTTGAAATCAGTGATCAATCCATTGAAGGTGATTAAAATTTCAAACAATCAGGAAACTAATCTTAAAGGTGTTGAAAATAAAAACTGGATCTTACTTGCATCCGTATTTTCATCGTTTTTGGTGGCCTTTGCAACCTCATCAATCTCAGTAGCCTTACCCCAAATTTCAATTTCCTTAGCAGATATCCATGGAAATCTTGTAAGTGGAGTACTGCAAAACTGGATCGCAGCAAGTTTTCTCCTGTCGATAGCAATTTTTTCAGTTCCCTTTGGAAAGTTAACTGGGACGTTTGGTTTGAAAAAAAGTTTTTTGCTTGGTATAATCGTGTTCACAATATTTTCCATACTCTCCTCTTGTTCAAGTTCAGCTGAATTCTTAATTATCTTACGATTTTTGCAGGGATTAGGAGCATCAATAATAAATATTACAACCCTTGCAATGGTAACAGAAGCGTTTCCCCCACAAAAAAGAGGAAAAGGTATAGGATTAAATACTGCAGGAATCTACATAGGTCTTACACTTTCACCAGTTATTGGGGGATTTTTAACCCACAATTTTGGCTGGAGAACTTTATTTTTATCAATGATCCCATTTTTAATTTTAATTATATTGATAACCCTTTCAAAAATACCTCAAGAATGGTCAGATCGTGAAAATGAAAAATTCGATTATACAGGTTCTTTTATCTATTGTTTAGCTATTCTACTACTGATTTATGGATTTACAATACTAAATGAAACAACAGGAGTGATTTTAGTCACAGTAGCCATCATTTTACTTATTGCGTTCGTTAAATTGGAATTATCGCATAAAACACCAATATTCAATGTTAAACTGTTTAACAACGTTGTTTTCACATCATCAACAATAGCCTCCTTAATATCATACTTGGCCACTTTTTTAGTAACGTACATCTTAACCTACTATCTACAATACGTCAAAGGAATGGATCCACAAACTACAGGGCTTATTTTAATAGCCACACCAATATTCATGGCAATATTAGCACCATTCTCTGGTAAACTATCCGATAAAATCTATCCACAGGTACTATCAGCTATTGGGATGTGTTTTGTGACAATCGCCTTAATAATGCTAATATTTTTAAATGAAACAACACCAGTGTACTTTATTATAATGGCCATGGTTTTACAAGGAATAGGATACGGTTTATTTTCATCTCCAAATGCCAACGCAATAATGGGATCGGTCCCAAGACATTTATCTTCAGTTGCATCAGCTACGATAACAACCATGAGAGTCATTGGTCAAACATTAAGTATAGGGATGTTAACAGTTATATTTGCATTCATTATGGGTTCAAACCCAATTGTAGGTCACCTACCACAACTAATTCAAAGTTCCACTTTAGCTTTAACAATTTCCGCTGGTCTATGCTTTATTTCCATAATAGCTTCCTTAGTTGGAATTAAATCCAAACTGAGTCGTGGCCAAAAATCGTTTCACTAAAATTTTGAATTTCTTTATTTTAAATTTAATCGTTGAAATCACATTAAAATCTAATTTAAAGTTTTATTATAACTAAATTCTTATAATTATGATAAATTGTGAACAGTAGAATGATAATATTTCGACTAATAGAGTAGATAATAGTAACAAATACCATTCATTCATACTAATTCACCTTCTTTTTTATTATTATTTTTCACAATAGTAGTTAAAATATCTTTATTTTTAAAAATATCAATTATAACTTTTTAACAAGGTGTTAGATTTTCATGAAAAATTCAAGATAGATGGATAGTTATTTAATAGGTTCTAAGAACTATTTCATGGTAGTTTTAAAAAGTACAATGATAAAATTCTTTAAATTCAA
>JAITEE010000133.1 GCA_031282205.1 Candidatus Methanovirga aequatorialis
GTAGAAATCATATTTTGATTTTTATATTAAATGATTTTATGTAGAATATATGTCATAGTGTGCGTTTTTTAACATGGTTTCTTTAACTTAATTATATGATCTCATCCATACTTAACATGATTTCTACAAGCCAAAATATGTTTAATGAAGTTGTATCAAGTTATGTACATGAGCGTAACACAAGTAAAGATATTATAAATAAAATCTTTTTACCATTAAGGTGATAATATGGGAGCATTAAAACTTGAAATTAAAGATTTTGGACCAATTAATGAAGCAGAATTAAACATTGGGAAAATTAATATCATTTCTGGTATTAATGGAAGTGGAAAAAGTACTACAAGTAAGATTTTGTATTCTTTTTTAGCCTCAATTTCTCAAGAGGGAATTAATTTTCAAAATATTGTAGCATCCAAATATTTGGGTGATATTGAGCGTTTTATAAGATTTAGTGCTGATGACTATTCAGAAGATCTAAGAAAAAAATTCAGAAATATTCGAAATAGTACGTCTACCACAGATTTTTTGGACAACAAGGATATAAAGAATGTTTTATTAGATTTAAAAGGTAAAGAGTATATAAAATCTTCTAAAAATTTTGAAAAATCAATTGAAGAGTTTGAAAAAATTTATAAATTAAGAGACAACTTAGAAAAAAGAGGAACTTTAATTTTTAGAGATTTAATTCTTAATGAATTTAATAATGATATTCATTCGAGTATTGATTCTAATCTTTCTTTAGTAAATGAAAAAGGTTCTTTCATGATTAATTTTCCTTTAACTGATAATAATTTACGTTATCAAAAAATGAGTTTTTTTGTTAATGATGTTTTTTATATAGAAACCCCTTTTATTTTTGATTTTATTTCAAATGCAAGACGGACTACATATGGTAATAATATTTTATATCATCAAAATTCTTTGATTGAAAGGTTATCTGGTTTGAAAACTGAGGATAAACTTCCTGTTTCTAATTTATATTCAGAATCTAACAATCAAGTAATTGAGATAATTAATGAAATTATGCAAGGGATGATTAAATACAACATTAAAGAAAGAAAATTTTCATATAAAAAATTTAATGATGAGCATGATATTAAGAATACTGCTGCAGGAATTAAAATGATTGGAATATTACAGCTGTTATTAAATAATGGCTTGGACACAAACAGTTTTATAATCATGGATGAACCCGAAGTTCATCTACACCCATCATGGCAAATAAAGTTAGCTGAAGTTATTGTTCTATTATCAAAATATGAAGATATTAATTTCTATATTAATTCTCATAGTCCTCAGTTTATCGATTCCGTTGAGGTTTTTTCTGAGAAATATGGATTGGAGGATGAAACAAATTTCTATATCACTCAAAAAGCAGAGAGTTCAGATAAGTTTGATTTTATTGAAATAGATAGACAAAATATCAATGTTTTGTATAACGATTTATCTAATTCGTTTGAGATTATAGATAAAATTAGGGGGCAAAATTTAGCAAAAAAATTTTAAAAGGTGATTCGTATCAAAAACAATGAGGTATTATAGTGATTTTTATAAAGTTTGTCAATTTATAAAATATTAATATCCAATATAATCTACTTAAATTTAATTTAGAGAATTTTTATAAGAAATAATTAGATTAATAATTGATAAACATTACCATTATCACTATAATAGATTTTTTCAATTCTTTTAAACCTGATTATTTTAAAACTTTATTGGAGATTTCTCTCTCATGGAGAGATCCTCCTAAATCGGTAGTAGATTCTAATAAAAAAATATTTTCCTGTGATGACTTGAAGACTAAGGCAAATTCTTGGTTAAATAAAGATAACGTTAATAACATTAATCAAAACTCCAGTGTTGATGGAATTTATTATTTTTATGAAGAAAATCGATTTAAATTAATTTTTATAGAATTTAAAGGATTTTTTAAAGAGGATTTAGAAGACTTAGAAAAAGTAAAACGAGATATTAAACAAAGTTTAAAGCTCAAGCCATTGGAATCATTATTTTGTATTTTTCCACATCTTGTTGATGAATTTTGCAGTGAATGGAATTATTCAAATGATGAAAAGTATGAATTAATGTTGGTTATTTATAATTGTCCAAAAGCATATTTTTTTGTTTTCAAAGACTTTAATAAGGATGGAATATTTTCAGAACATATTAAATCAAAATATGACTTTTTTGAAATAAAAAGATTAAGTAAGCATCCTTTTGATATAGTGGAAACTTTAACTCCTGATACATTCTGTGAATTTATGAAGAATAAATGATATTCAAGATAGTTTTTAAAAAGAAGATTACAATGATAGAATCAAGTTAAATGGAGAATAATGTGAAGTTTTTACTTCATACAAATATCATTTCTTTGAAATTTTGTTTAAATTTTCGGCTATCTCAAAATCTTCCATGATCACAATATAAGCACAATCAACAATGATACTCTTTTAGAATAATTATGATCATATATATCTCATAGCTTTTTCACAGTATTCAGTATAATAGAACCATTCTGAAAATTAAAGTTTTGATTTTTAATAGAAGAAAATTTACTATACATTCTTTATTTTTTTCATGAAAATATAGGACACTAAATTTTATATAAACTCTCTATGGATCATCGATTCCAAGTAATAAACGAAGAACCATGTTTGCTTGGTGTGATGCACATACCGTTACTCTTGGAGCCATTAGACCATTGAACGGTTTAGCTTCATTTTCTAAATCTCCACAAATATAGATATTGTTCATCAATTTTTTTGTTTGGATGGAGTTTGAACTTTCAAAACCAGCTAAACCAGATGCAGACACTATTTTTACATTAGGCAACTTAAGGGGAAGATTGTTAATCAACATGGCTTTTTGGTCTGCATTATCGAACGCCTCACATACGATATCATAGTCTTTAAATAGTTTTCCAAGATTATTTTCACTTACTTTAATGGTTCGAATCTCGACGTTAATAAATGGATTGATTTGAGATATGGTTTCTTTAAGTGCGTCCGTTTTATACTTTCCTAGGTCTTTGATTAAATATTGTTGACGGTTTAAATTACTTGGTTCTACAATATCAAAATCTACCAACAATAAATTTCCAACACCAACTCGAGAAAGCATAATAGCTACGTTACTTCCAAGACCACCTAAACCAGCAATAGCTACTTTAGAGTTTTTAAGAACGTTATAAACTCCTGGTGTGGATCTTGCACTTACCATGCTCTCGAATTCTTCTTCGTTTACCATGGCTCCTTTTTTAATAATCACTACTTTGTCGTTAGGATTTAATTTAAAATCATCTGACACTTGAAATCCATTTAGAATTAGAACATGATCTTTTGTACAATGGTTGTTCTCTTCAATAAATTCATTTGCTAATTGGAATATGGAATTTGAATTTGTTTCAATTTTTTTTCCATTTAAAGTAACTTTAATCATTCTTATCAATTAATTTAATACATTACACACATATTTCACACATATATATCCACTTCATTAAACGACGGTATAAGTGTATTAACCTCCACCTACAAACACCAAAATTTCATAAGAATTCTCATCGTTTAGTTCATGTTTGTTGTAATAATCTCTTGGTATTATTTCACCGTTACATTCTACAGCAACCTTGAGCTCATCGTAACCTTGAGATTTTAAGAATTCATCTAATCTCATCCCTTTTTGAAAAGTAGTTTCTTCACCGTTTACTTTCATGAAATTCCTCAGATATTAGCTATTGTTATTTTATTTCTGTATTTAGTAATGAAATATTGTTTATTCTATATCTCTATAAATAATTTTCTATCACTTAGAAGTAGTGTGGTTTGGATGAGTAATCGGATTGATATTCCACCATTTATAACTTCAACTTAAGTCGTTATCAAAAACCTTATATGTTTCATTGCTTGATTTTATCATAGACCTGAAAGAATACTATGACTTGATTGATTTTATATTGTAGAGATGTATTATAAAATTAAATGGTTACACTCCACATATATTTTTATTTATCTTTATTTATCAAAAATTTATTTTTAAAATTTGATTTATAATTAATAACAATTAATATTTTAATAAATAAATTGTAGTCATTGAAAAAGTTCTTAAATTTTCGGACACTTAAAAAATTCATATGATAGACTAAGATTTTTTGTGGATTTTTACATTCGACATTATTTCAATCTAAATAGTATATGGATGTGTTGATAATCTTTAAATAGGTGGATTAAAGATTGATATTTTCCTTGATGCGAAAACAATAAAAAGAAATAACTTTAAATGTGTTGATAATGAAAAGAAATATTGTGATTGTGGAGCATTATTCAGTTTTGAATGGTCGTGTGAAGAAGAAAGTGAATAAGTTATCTGGAGTTTACTCCTAACAGTACATTTGTCCCTCGATGCGGCGAAACACATATAGCTACACATAAAAATATACCAAAATACCATTGTTACGAAGCAAATATTCAAAAATCAGTAATAGAAATGCATTCAATTGAACATAAACTCACTAAGACATACAACTGAGATCATAAACCTGTTTAAAGAAGTAAAACCATCACATCAAACAATAAAAAAACTATATAAACACTGTATATGACTCATTATATGAAATTAAAGACTTATAATATTTTGATTATCCAGGTAACTATGGATATGATGAGCAGTATATTCATAAATGGAGATAAATACTATATTCTTGCTTATAATCGATGTAGGCAAGAGAATTTTAGTTGATTTTAAAGTGGTTGATACACTCCAGAAAAAGGTCATATAAATGTTTATAAAAGAAGCAACAGACGATCATAGGAGAATTTGATTAACAACTGATGATAAATCCATGTATAAATCTATAGCTCATAAATTAGGGTTTAAACACAATTTATGCA
>JAITEE010000163.1 GCA_031282205.1 Candidatus Methanovirga aequatorialis
ACGTTTGTCAATTATTAATTTAATTATTTCTTATAAAAATTCTCTAAATTAAATTTAAATAGATTATATTGGATATTGATATTTTATAATTGACAAACTTTACCAAAATCATTATAAAATTCTATAAAAAATTGAGAAGACTTTTTGATAACGAATCATCAACCAAAAGTTTATATTAATAATGTTTTTTAAATGATTACTATGGTTGTTAGACGAGTAAGTGGACACGTTATCAATGGTAGAATATTTTGTAGATTTTTAATAAAATACTCTTTATGGACGTTGTGGTAGTCATGGATGTGGATGATAAGATAAGGAAAATTGAAGATGAAATTCAGAAAACACCGTATAATAAGGCTACTTCACATCATATTGGTAAACTTAAAGCTAAAATATCTAAACTAAAAGAAGAGGCTATTACAAAAGGAAGTTCAGGAACTAAGGGTAAAGGTTTTCATGTGAAAAAAAGTGGGGACTCAACGGCTGTTTTGGTTGGGTTTCCTTCTGTTGGAAAATCAACCTTATTGAACGAACTAACTAATGCAGATTCTAAGGTAGGTTCATATCAATTTACCACCTTGGACATAATCCCTGGGATAATGGAATATAATGGAGCTCAAATACAAATTTTTGACGTTCCAGGAATTATCACTGGGGCTTCTGGTGGAAAAGGAAGAGGTAAAGAAATTTTATCGGTGGCAAGAACAGCCGATTTAATCTTAATAGTTTTAGATGTTTTCAATCCCAATCATTTAGATATGATAATTAAAGAAATTAGAGATATTGGAATTAGACCTAATGAAACTCCTCCAGATGTGACCATTAAAAAGAGTAAAGTTGGAGGAGTTCATACATCATCAACGGTTCCATTAACCTATTTAGATGAAGGAACGATAAGATCGATATTAAACGAGTATGGTGTTCATAGCGGTAACGTCTTAATAAGGGATGATGTTAATATGGACCAGTTTATTGATGCTATTGAAGGAAACAGGATGTACATCCCAAGTATCGTTCTTTTAAATAAAGTTGATTTGGTGGATGATGGATACGTTGAGGAGATCAAAAAAACCATTTCAGATTTTATACCCATCTCTGCAGATAAAAAACAGAACATCGATTATCTTAAAGAACAAATATTTGCTAAAGTGGACTTAATGCGAGTCTATTTAAAACCTCAAGGAAGAAGAGCTGACCTTGAGGATCCATTGATTGTGAGAAAAAATGCAACTGTAATCGATGTTGCTTCAAATTTACACAGAGAATTTGCTAAAAACTTTAGACATGCCAATGTATGGGGAACTTCTGTTAAGTTTCCAGGTCAAAAGGTAGGCCCAAATCATGTATTGGAGGATGAAGATATTTTAAGAATAATATTGAAAAAATAAGTTTTAATAAATTGAAACGTTAAAATACATATACCATACTATGATTAAAGGTGTTAAAATGGCAAATAAAGAAAAGATTGTAGCTATCACACGACCATTTGATCGTGTTGATGAGGCTCGTGAAATTATTGAATCATTTAAAGCTAAACCTTTCATTGCTCCAACCTTAGAACTCGAAGTTGTTAATAGTGACTCTCTTAAAGATCTTATAAACGGTTTAGATAAAATAGACTGGCTGATTTTTACATCACCAACGGCCATTGAATCAATATTTAACTTTTATACTAACTTTAAGGATATTTTATCAAATAAAACTAAGATTGCCGTTATTGGTTCAAAAACAGCCGAAAGGTTATCTGAGTTTGATTTGGCTGTTGACTTGATTCCAGAGGATTTTACTGCAGAGGGACTTATTGGATCCTTTGGGAAGTTGGATATTAAAAATAAGTTGGTTGGAATACCAAGAACATTGGATGCAAGATTAATCCTTCCTGATAAATTGATTGAGTTAGGAGCCAATGTTCTAATAGCTGAGGCATATAAATCGAGACTACCGTTAGATACGGTGAGAATTGAGGTTTTGATTTCAAAGATGTTGAATGATGAAATCGATGCAATTACTTTTACGAGTCCTTTAACTGTTAAAAACCTATTTAAAGTAGCTGTTGATGAGCAGGTTGATGAGCTAATAAATAAATTGTCTACAAGTGTTTTAACAGTATCTATTGGACCTATTACACATAAAACTCTTGAAGATTTAGGTATAGATTCCATCTATCCCGACAGATATACTGTTAAAGACATGTTGGAACTCTTATTTGAAACGTTGTAGTGAGTCAATGAATCTCCCTGAAAAATTTAAACGTTTATTTATATTCACCTAAAATTTTATTTTTTTTCTATATTGTGACACCTTATGGAAGGTATCGTAGGACAAAAAAAAATTTAAAGGCTCTAAAGTGTTAATAAAAATTTAACAAACTCTTGGAACAGGATCGGCTATTGGTGATTCTAAAATTCGTGTCCCACCAACTGGAGTTTCAACTAGAACCCTACTACCTTCAACGACCTCACCAATTATTTCAGCATCATGACCATATCTGTCCTTTCTAATGGCTTTAAGAACATCATTGGCGGACTCTGATTTAACACCCATTACAACCTTACCTTCATTTGCCACATCATAAGGATCGATTCCCAACATATCGGAAACTGCTTTTACCTCTTCTTTAACTGGAATTAGATCGTCATGAAGCATGACACCAACATCTGATTTTTTGGCCATTTCGTTAATGGCGTTAGCCAAACCACCCCTTGTAGGGTCTTTCATTGCTGTTACTCCACCAACATCAAGACTTCTACTAACGACGCCCCAAACAGGAGCAACATCAGATTTTAAATCTGTTTCAAATTCAAATCCTTTTCTAAAAGCCATCAAAGACATTCCATGATCCCCTACACTTCCGCTGATAATGATTTTATCCCCAACTTCAAGTGAAGAATCTCTAATAGCCTTTCCTTTTTGGACGATTCCAAGACCACTTGTTACCATCACCAACCCATCCAGCTTATCCTGCTCCATGACCTTCGTATCTCCAGCTATTACTCCAACATCAACTTCTTCGCATGTTTCGTTCATGGATTTAATTATAACATCCAAATCATCAATATCAAATCCTTCTTTAATGATCATACCGTTTGTAATGGCTAATGGCTTGGCACCCATGACAGCTATATCGTTTATTGTGCCTGCAGCTGATATTCGACCAATATTTCCACCTGGAAAGAATAAAGGATTAATCGTATGCCCATCTGTTGTAACCACAATCTCAATATCTCCTAAAGGTATTGTTGCACCATCATCCAATGCATTTAAACCAATCCCTCCATTGACACTCTTTTTACTAATATTTTTAAGTATGGTCTCAGAGATTAGGTTGCCCATAACCTCTCCACCCGCTCCATGTGACATTCCTATCTTCATTGTATCTTCTTTGATTTTTTTAAATTTAAGTTCAATTTAAACTAAGCAAAACATTGTCAGCATTGCAACGATAAAAAAAGATATTTGTTCTATCTTTAATGTACAACAATTTAGTATATGTAAACGATTTTTATAAATAATTTTCTCAATTTTATCTCATGAATTAGAATTCATTGAATCATCGTACAATACAAACGTTTATATATTCTCGTCAATAAACCATTTCACATGTTAAGATAAGTTTTTTTATCTTAACGACAAGATAAATGGGAGGTGATATTTTTGTCTATAAAGAATATTTTTATAATTTTATTGGTTTGTAGTATTTCTTTAACATTTATCGGAAATGTATCCGCTGATGAATGGTATACAGCTGATATACCTATGGACTATCAAGAGAACGATCATTATTGTGGTCCTGCTTCTTTAAGAATGATAGGTCTATCTTGGGGCATTGATAAATCTCAAGATACGATAGCAAGTAACGCTGGGACAAGCGGTGATGGAACAGGTCATGGTGGTTTAAGTAATGCTGCTTCAAAACTTTTTTCTGCATCATATTCTGAATGGTTATGGTCTAATGTGGATATAAATGGATATACTAAAGATTTTTTACTTTCAGGAACAAGATATATTTTCCATATCATGACAGGGACTCTTAAAACTGACGCTTATGGAAATTCACTATGGCAAGGTGATTATGGTCATTATATAGTACTTAAAGGAGTTAATCCCGATAGAAATTTGTTTAAGATAAATGATCCCACAAAAGGAACTATAGATCTTACTTATGACCAACTAAAAAAAGCTACCGCACAGATAAGCCAAAAAAGTGTTCTTAGTTTTAATAGGTAACTTTAATAACATTTCCATTTCCAATTTTAATATTTTTTTTGTTCATGCTTATTAAATTGACAGCATTGGTGCATGAGCGTTTTTTTTAATATAGTGGAATAAAAAATATTTGTAATTATTCACTTGATTTTAAAATGTCATTTTTAATTAATTTTTATTTAAATCTTATTAATTATTAAAATAACTGTTAAAATACTTTTATTTTCAAAAATATTAATTATAATTTCTTTAATTAAAAATTTAATATTTGTAATAAAATTTAATATTTGTAATAAATTATTAAAAATTTTATTACTTACAAACGTTATTTAATACAATATATTCATAAAATATTCTTATATTTTTATAAATTAATTTTAATTTTTAAACAATTGATACATTTACTCTATTAAAATTTTTACCTAACTTAATTTAAAGTTTGATAACATCTGATAATGATAAATGGATTTAATTGATAAGTCATTGATTATTTGTAGAAATAATTATCAGAAATATTAATTGATAGTATGGAAATAAAGTCTGAAATTCAAGTAGAATATAATGAAGAAGAAAATGAGGCAGTTTTTAAGTCTCTTGGAGTGAATAATAACGGTTTTGTAAAATCTTCAGTTGGAGATAATTCTATTGATTTTAATGTTAGCTCGGGTTCTTTAGGAACCTTTTATTAACGATGGTTGATTTGATTTTTTTCGGAAATAACCATGATTGGAACGTTTAAGATATTAAAAAATTAAATTTTTGACTTTAGGTTTAATATCTAAATATTAAAATTGTATATGGAGTATTTATTAAGAGTTATTTATAGTTTATTAAGATTTGTTTATTATATGACATTACTCATTTATAGTTGTTAATGTATATATAGTTAATGTATATATAGAAATGGTTTATATGATAGTGGTGAAAAAAATGAAATTTATACTTGAAGGAACGATTATTTTCAATAAGAACGTGGAGGACGCTAAAGACGATATAGAAAAATTTATTAAGGAAGCAAATGAGCAAATTTTGCTTAAAGGAACAAGATCAGGTGAAGAAAATACAGGAGCAAAAATAACTAAATGGGATTTGAGAGACGTTAATTTAAATTTAACGATAGAATCTGGAGCTAAGGTTCGTGCACATGATGGATTACTTAGACTTAAAAATCCTTTGACTAAATTACTTGGTAGGAAATATCATTTAGGGGTTAGAGGAATTGATATTAAAACTTATAAAGTGATACTTCCTGTTGATAAATATGAAATAGATTACCTAGCCGTTAAAGAGTTCAGTAGATATATTCAAGATGTCGTCGTTGATGAGAATATTGTAGTTTTATTAAAAGATCTGGATGAATCTACGATTAAAAAACAGGTGGTTAATCGTGTTATAAAAAGAGTACTTGTCGAAAAAGAAGAATTGGGTAATAAAATTAATGTTACCGATGAAGACAAGGATTTAACTCATGTGATTATAGATAAATACACTCCAGGTGAAATTGTTACTAAAGGTCCTCGGTTTAGAACCTATTTTGAAGGGGACGTTACCAAAATGGCTAAAGATCTAGGATGGATTAAAGAGTTTCCAGGAAGAGGGCAATGGTTTTATGCTCCAGAAATGACGGCATTGCAAAGAGGATTTGAACGACTATTTATAGAAAAAATTGTTGACCCTTTAGGCTTTTATGAAGCACTATTTCCAAAGTTGATCCCATTCAGCACGCTTAAAAAAATGAGGTATCTTGAAGGACTACCTGAAGGCATGTACTACTGCAGTGCACCAAAAAGAAACCCAGAAGTTTTTACTAACTTTAAGAATGAATTATCCATTACTCATGAAATTCCAATGGATTTGCTTAAAGAAGGGTTAAAGGATCCAAGTTATGTAATGGCTGCTGCACAATGTGAACCCTTTTACGAGTTTTTATCCCATGAGGTTATTGAAAGAGATGAACTTCCAATAAAATTATATGATAAAAGTGGTTGGACATATAGATGGGAATCTGGGGGATCAAAGGGTGTTGATCGAGTTCATGAATTCCAGAGAATAGAAATGGTTTGGTTAGGAACACCAGAACAAACCGATGAAATAAGAAACCAAACGGTTCAACTATCTCAGCAATTAGCAAGTGATTTAGAACTTGAATGGTACACTGAGATTGGTGACGATCCATTCTATCTTGAAGGAAGAAAAATGGAGAACAGAGGTATTGAATTTCCAGAGGTTCCAAAATATGAAATGCGACTTAAAGTACCAGGTCAAGATAAGGGAGTAGCTGTTGTATCTGGGAACAATCATGGAACTCATTTTGTTCAAGGATTTTCTATTAAAGAAGCCCATCAAGATAAAATATGGACTGGTTGCACTGGATTAGGATTAACCAGGTGGGTTTTTGGATTTTTAGCTCAGAAAGGTTTCGATAGAGAAAATTGGCCTAAACTGCTTAGAAGTAAAGTTAAAGAGGTTAAGGCTCCGAAAATACTAACATGGCCTAAAAAATAGATTGATGATCTATTAACTTGCATATATGGGAATTTAGTGATAATTGAAATAAAAATTCGAGTGTTATCCTAGTGTCATGACAATTTAATTATTTCGATATTTTAGTGTCATGAGAATTTCTATTAACTTCTATTTTTATTAATATTAATGAAATTCAATATTTATTAAAAATTATTTATTTATTCACGAA
>JAITEE010000168.1 GCA_031282205.1 Candidatus Methanovirga aequatorialis
AACATTTTTAATCGGAGAATTTGGAAAGTATTTCCATTTTTATGCTAATTCACCCACTCTATCAAAAAATAAACTACTAAAATATATTACTTAAAATATTTTTGTTAAGGACTATAATATAACATCTCAGCTTAAAATTCTTTTTTATATTGAATTTGATAACGTTCTTAAAAAATAAACTCTTTAAATTTTACTCAATCAACATAAAAATGAAGCCATGAAAAAGATGACACCATGATCATGATAGTAAGAGCAAAGGGTCACGAAAATATAAGTGCAAAACATGAAACCACATTTGAGATAACCAAAGATGAAAGTTTGACACCTAAGGGGGACTGTATAGTCGGAGTTTCAAGTGATAAGAGCATGGTCGACTTTTCTCAAGAATTTAAAGAGAAAATAGCTGATGATAGTTGTTTAATTAAGGTTGAACTTTCTACAAAAAATGGCTATGATGAAATAACTGGACATGGACATCGTAAGCTAACTTTAACCCATCCAACAGATCTTGTATGTAGAAAAAGTTCTTATGTTTGTTCACGAACCTTAATGATCAAATCAAACAAAGCTTCAATTGATTTAAATAGGCAGTTAATAGAAGATTTAAAAAATGGGGATGAATTAACATTTAAAATTTTTGTAAAATAGATAAAAATAGCCATATCATTTTGATGCGGACTTCGATGATGAAAAGGGAACAACGTTGATCGGATTTTTAAAGAGGTTGAATAATATTTTTAAAGGAATGGTTAACATTTATATATTACCTCAAACATAATTTGTAATACAAGAAATAAAGGAGGTGAAGAAATGATAAATGCTCTTAAACTTAACATTAAAAAATTAAAAAACGACGAAAAAGGTCAAGGTGCGGCAGAATACATACTACTTTTTGGTGGAGTGATCATAATAGCTATTGCTGCATTGATCATATATAAATCATATTTTGGTAATGGAACTACAGACTTAAATGCCAGTAAAGATGTTAATGAAGTTAGAAATATGATAAAATCATGAGAGTAAAATGAAGAAAAAAATAAAGGTCTTAAATGAAGAATCAGGACAATCAAGTGCTGAATTAATGCTTTTAATGGGGACCATCATAGTCATAGTTCTTTTAGTAGGAATTTATGTTACAAACATCCTACATTCGATAGACGATGGATTAAAAAGCCTCGTTGAAAATGGACGAGACTCATTAATAAATAAATTATAAATAATCAGTTGTTTTATTCTATAGATCAATAAAATAGCTATTTGATCATACGCCCTCTAATGTCTATTTCCCCTTTACGAATACGAGTGGATGAAATTGGAATACCATCATCCGCCACAACGTAACTAATGACAAAAATCTCTAATGGGTTCATATTTCTCTTTCTACGTATTTCATTAATTTTAATGGCTGTTGGTTCAGTTTCTTCACTAACTACAATAGCATCAAAATCATCATCAGAGATTGTTGAACCAAATGGATCATCTAACT
This sequence comes from Candidatus Methanovirga aequatorialis, assembly GCA_031282205.1. GTDB lineage: Archaea > Methanobacteriota > Methanobacteria > Methanobacteriales > Methanobacteriaceae > Methanovirga > Methanovirga aequatorialis. The sequence goes on from JAITEE010000168.1 coordinate 1,487, forward strand.
TAAAGATGGAGAAGTTATCCTTACATTTATTTAGAAATTCATTTAAATTAGACATCCTAATAGAACATGGCTCCACATTTCCTTTAATTTGGGCGAATTCTGTAGAAGTAACACCAATGACAACTTCCTCACCTATTTTAAAGGCAGTTCCTAAAAGTTTTATATGACCATGATGAAATCTGTCGAACGTTCCTCCAACGGCCACTTTATTATATCTTTTCCCACACATCTAAATCAAATTAACCCATTAAATGATAAATTCTTATTATTTTTTACATATCTCATAAAAATTTTCAAATATCTTTTCTCCATTTGGTGTGTGATGTACCTCTGGATGGAATTGAATACCATACAACGGCCTGTTTTTATGTTTAATGGCCTCGAATCTGCAGATTTTTGAGCCTGCCAAAACCTTGAAATCATTTGAAACATCTGTTAATTCATCTTTATGAGATGCCCAAACATCCATATTATTTCCAAGACCTTTAAAAATATCATTTTCTTCAAGAATATCTATTTTAATCTTAGCATAACTTTCAGATTCTGCTGATGCCACATTCCCACCAAAAACTTTTCCTATTAACTGATGACCTAAGCATATTCCTAAAATTGGAAGATCAATTTCTTTAATGTAGTTTTCACTATTTCCAGATTCTTCAATGGATGGTCCTCCACCTAATATCAATCCAACAGGTTCCCTACTTAATATTTCATCCACAGAGTGTTCGTTTGAAATCAATTCAGATGGAATATTTAAATACTTTAGAGTTCTATTGATTCTATGATTGTACTGTCCTTTGTTGTTAATTACTAAAATCGTCATGTTCATTCCTTTTCATTTTATTCCTGTTTATTTCTTAAAATAAGACCACATTCTAAATAACAAAATAGTTCCATTCAAGTGTTGTTCATTTTTTTTTAGAGTAAACTTTTGACAAGGTTATCGAAGAGAACTTAGAAAACAGGAAATCAGAGATTTGTTCACGAAGGTGTTGATGGATGAACTTAGAAAAACTTGTTTTTCGTTATTCAGATGGTGAATTTAGAATAACCTACCTTCGTTTTAAAAGTTCGTTATAATTTATTGATTCTACATTACTTTCCAAAAATTTTGGGAGGGTGTAAAAAAAGTGTGGAGTTTTTTTCGATTTTTGAAAAAAATCGAAACTCATTCTAAACCTTTATTTCACTAAAACATCCCCCACAAAAAAATCATACTCAAAAAATACACTTGAAACCATACTTAAGGTGAAAATAGTCAAGAATAAAATAGTAAAATTTAAATATAAGAAAGGGCAGATAGTTAAACATTACAATAATAAGCAAATCTGCCCTTGCCCATAATATTGGTTTCTATCCAACTTAAACTTTTCGATTTTTTTCGTGATGAAAAAAATCGATTTTAAAAGTAAAGCTGAAAAATATGCCATTGTTGGATAAAAGGAAAAATATCAACCATAGAATACGTATTCTTGATGATTGGTGGTATGGAATGTTGAAACCTATTTGTCCTGATTGTGAAAGCTTATATCATACAAAACATGAATTTAGACAATATAAATCCAAGGTTAGATAATGGTGAAAAAATTAAAATCATCTTACAAAGGTACAAATGTAAAAACTTGTGGTAAAAAATACTCTACCACGTTAGGCAATCTTAAAAGAAAAGTGTAAAAATTTTTTTAAGAGTGTTAAGGATAAAATTAGGGAATCCAAAAAGATTATAAGTGGTCCACTTAGAAAAATAGCTAAAGATATCGGGTTAATATGTTATAATAGCAAGACACCTATTTTTTGGCAATTATAAAAATTTTTTATTTTATTAGAATTCATTGAATTTTCAAATTAATAATTATTAACTACTAAGATATAAAGAGTAAATATTTATTATTTTTTGATATGATATTACTTATAATAAGTATATAAATTTTACTAAATATTATTAACAATCTTTTTGCAAAAATTAAGTTTTGGACTATAGATGAAGAATTTACATATATCTGTAACAAAGAGATATCGGGTTTCACTCCATGATGTATTCATTAAATATCCTATAACTGAAGAAGTAATGTCTTCACGAACAACACAGAAATTAAAATCATTAATAAAAGATTTTACCGATGGACAACCAAAAATTAGTTTAACAAACGATGAATTAAAACAATATAAAAAAAATAGCTTAAGATTTAGGATTAATACATCAAAGATGTGTATTTAATATTA
>JAITEE010000003.1 GCA_031282205.1 Candidatus Methanovirga aequatorialis
AATGAAATTCAATATTTATTAAAAATCATTTATTTATTCACGAAGTGAATTTAGGAAAATTTATTTTCCGCTTAAATTTAAAGCATGATTAAAAAAATTTAAAAATTTTGAAATATTGGATTTATAGAAATCTTCGTCATATAAAAGTATCATGAAATTTAAATTGTCATAACAATAGAAACTAATTTTTCATGACAGTATATACAGAAATAAACAAGTGAAACCTTATATTCTTTTTAGTGAATGGAAATTTAATGTTTGTAAATCTCACCTATTAGTTTATGGAAGGCATCCGTTGATGGATGTATCTCAATAAATTCCTCATGGAACTTTTCCATGTCATGTTTTGTTCTCATCAAATAGGAAATATATGCAACATCACTAACAGAGGAAGGTGAAATCGCACCAGCCCAATGAATTTCTCCTGTTTTTGGATCAAATCTAATCTTTGAAATGCCTGTATCTTTTGTTAAAACTCTCCAAAAGTTACCTTGACCTACTGGAGCTGGAATAACGATTTTTTTTTCATTAGGGTCCCTATTTTTATTATTTTGAACAAAATCGACACCTAAATCTAAACCAAAACCTTGTGGCATCTTTTTATAGTCGACGATATTAGAGTAACCTGCCATGTTTCTTCCAGCCACTATTCCCTCCATTCTTGCAACGGGTGTTAAATTTATACCTCCAGTCACATCGCCAGCAGCATAAACGTTATCAACATTCGTTTTCATCATACTGTCCACAACGATAGCTCCCCTATCATCGATTTCCACCAAATTCTTAGCTATTTCTGAGTTAGGACTTCTTCCAGTGGCTAAAAATGGAGTGCCAACAAATTCATCATCATCACATATGATCTTGTTCTTCTTAATCTCAAGTATGTTTTGATTTTGATTGATTTCAACATCTGATAAAAGTTTTTTTAGTATGAAATCCTTTAAGTCATCATCTATTTGTTTTAAAAATTCTCCTCTTATGATCATATTAACATCACAACCAAAAGATGAAAACAAACTTGACATCTCGGTGGCTATCGCTCCACCACCAACTACATTCAACTTTTCAGGTAATCTATCCAACTTTAAAATATCTGGACTTAATAAACCATATTCATTACCTTTAATATTTGGCACAAAAGGTTTGGATCCTGTGGCTATTAACAAATTATCATATTCAAGTGTTTCTCCATTAACAACGACTGTATCCTCGAAAATTTCGGCTTCTCCATTGACAATGAGGTTACCATGACTTTGATTTTCATTTGTGTGGATTTTCCTTATGATCTCCTGTGTTTTTCTTATTTCGTTAACGATGTTATCATAAAATATTTCGATGTCTTCCCCTTTTATTAAACCTAAATTTTCATACCTCCTCTTGTTATTTAGAAAAATGGCTATATCCGATAAAGCACATAGAACCATACAACCTTCATTTAAACAATTTCCACCAATGTGGTCTTTTTCAATTAATGTAACTTCTTTACCTAAAATTCCAAGTTCAAGAGCCGCCAATCTTCCTGCAGGTCCTGATCCAATGATAATATTTCTCGTCGATTTTCCAGATCCCTGTTTACTTAAACCGTTAACCATTTTTATCACCATCATCTAAATATAAGCCATTGAATTTATTAGAAGTACTACGGTACATCCGAATTTTATCTTCCATCAAAGTTGACTCTTACGTGTCCAATTATTTTTTCCCTAAGTTCATCTGGAATCGTTTTCTCTCCAAGACTTGGAGGATATCCAAAGTTGGGATCTATAAATTCCACTCCTTCAAAGATTACTGGGTCTCTATACCTTGGATGAATGTGCCAATGAATTTGGGCTTTAACCTCTCCTGATTCATCTCTATACGCTGCATTTTTAAAACATGCCCAATTGTATAGGTCAGGATTAAATGATTTATTCATGGTAACTTCAATGTCTTTAACTATTAAACCAAATTCATCCCATTCCTGTGATGTTAACTCTCTTAAATTAACTGCTTCTCTTTTTAAAACTAAAACAGACGTTCCCAAACATTTTTGAGATGGAGCTAAAAACAGTTTCCAAAACTTACTTTCAAATATTAAGTCTCCATAGACCTCTTTATCTTCTTTAAATTCATATCTCATGATTATTCCACATTTAATGATAATTTAACAGGATAGTTGATCAAACCATATTTTTTAATTAAAAATTTGGAATTTCATGATATAAATCTAATGATTTACGCTCATGCACCTAACTTAGTACAATTTCATTAAATATGCTTTAATTAAAACATCTGTTTATTAATATTCTTTATTAGTATATATTATCATCAGTTATAAAAGTTTCGTAATATACTATATTACAGGATTATATAAATGGAGATCTCATAGGTGCGTCACAACTACTCATTTCATTTATTACAGGATTCATATCTTCAACTTCTTTTTTATTAATTTATCATAGACCTGAAAGAATACTATGACTAAATCTTTAATAATTTATTCTATTAGCAAGAGGATCTTCCAACTCAGCTAAAAAAGGCAGACTGTATAATTTAAACTCATGTTTTGATTAATATACTTAATTACAATCAAAACTTTAAAAAAGTTTAAGAAAATCAAAGATTTTCTAACTTAATCAAGTTAAGCTTTGATTCAAATTTTATCACTAAAACCATTTTGATCAAACTTTTTCTAAAAGTTTGGATTATAAATTCTGTGAAGAAGAGTCATATACACAAAAATTTAATATAGTGGGAAATTCAAATAATTGTTTATATTCAAAATATATGGCTATATACAACTTAAATATTCCAGCATTTAGAAAGATAAAAAAAGATTCAGATAATCCACATACACAGATGGATGATATTTTTTGATATTAAAAGCTCTGATAAGCTACTGAAGAGGGTGATTGAAATGGATGAAAATATTGAATTAGCAGATAAGAAATTCAATGAATTATTCTCAGATGAAGAAGCATTTCACGACTACCAAATGAGACAACTAGCAAAAAATGGAATTAGAATGAGAATTACACCACAGAGAAAAAAAGGTAAAAATGAGGAAAATGATTAAGATAGCTATTAACTTATTAAAAAAAGGCTTAGATTTAAATTTAATTAGTGAAGTCACTAACATTCCAATTTCAAAACTTAAAACACTAAATAGTAAATAATAAAACAATTTGAATCCTTATTCTATTCTCCATCAATGGACATGATCATTTAGAGTATTAAATGACCTTATTTTTTTTAAACTCTATTAAATTCTATATGGTGTTTTATTGATTTCTTTTAGAATTATTTTAGGAAGAATATTTATATTTCTTGTTTATTTTATTTTTAAAGTATTATAAACTTTTTGATTATTGAACAGAGCAATATTAAATCTTAAATGAATATGCCATACACTCAATATAAATTAAAAACAAATAAATACAATTAGATAATATTTCTAATAATAAAAATATATCATAAAAGTGTTCTATTTAGAAATTGAAATAATCGTGAGTGAGGAAAATGAAAATTGTACATATAAGTGATATTCATAACAATGAAAATGAGAATTTTCTAAGGTATCTAAATGAAAATGAAATAGATTTAGTTTTAATTTCAGGAGACATTACAGACTTCGGCCCTAAAGAATTCGCAGATGATTTTTTAAATAAACTTGCATCTAAAACATCAGTAATAGCTATTCATGGAAACTGTGATATAGAAAGCGTCTATAACACCATTGAAAAATCTAATACAATCTTTGGTCATGACAAGATCAGTCTTTTTAAAAACATTCTAATTTACGGTTTTGGTGGCTCAAATCCCACTCCATTTAATACGCCATTTGAAATGAGTGAAGAAGATCTATATGCCAGTTTAAATAATTTGATAGATTATGAAAGTGTTATTCTTGAAGAAAATAAGTCATTGGATAAAAATAAGGTCATTAAAATATTGTTAACCCATTCCCCACCATTTGAAAGTGAAGCAGATAAAATACCAAGTGGAGATCATGTTGGGAGTAAGGCCATTAGAGATATTTTAAATGAAAATGATTTTGATTTAAATTTATGTGGCCATATTCATGAGGCAAGATCGGTATCCAAATTGAACAATACGATTATTGCAAACCCAGGCATGCTTAAAGATAATCATGGGATTTTAATAACGACAAGTAATGATAGTCCTGATTTCGATATCGAAATTGTTGAGTTTTAAAATCATTTCATTACCACAAAAAACTTTTCATTCTGCTTCAATTTGGTGTGGGTTTTGATTTGTATGGAATCGACGTTATGATCAATGGTATCAATATTAAACTCGCAATAACGATAACGGTTACAATTTCCTCCATTAAATTTGCTGTTTTAATTGTAGTTATTACTCCATTAATCCATAGACAAGATAATAGAACTGGTAAAATATATTTTATAAGCATCACCCACCATTTACCTATCTTAATAGGGGAGTTATCATTTAAGGTGGATAAGATTTTATCTATTCCAAAGATCCATGAAAAAATAATGGCTTCTAAAATAATTGCAAATACAGTCGCAATCTGATTTAAAACTTTATCAACTATTGCCAAAATATAAACCCCTGATCCAGTCGTATACACTACAGATATTAACGCCCCAATAAGACAAAGATACAAAGACACTTTTTTTCTACTCAAACCTACTCTCTCTCTAAAACCTGCAGATAGTGGTTCCAATATTGCAATGGCTGAAGTTATTCCTGCAAAAAATATGCACAAGAAAAATATGGGCCCTATTATATAAGCCATTGGCCCCATAACATTTAAAACACTTGGAAAAACAATAAAAGCCAGTCCTGTACCTTCACTTACAAGGTTGTTAATATCTATTCCTGTCGTGGTGGACATGAAACCTAAAATTGAAAAAATCCCTACCGCTGTGAGTAGTTCAAAACCACAATTTGCACAGGTGACAATGAAAACATCATTGGTTAATTTCGGCTTTTTATGTATATAACTTGCGTATGTAATGGTAATTCCTGCCCCAATACTCAATGAAAATAATATTTGAGTTATTGCAGCAATCCAAATATTCGGATTAAATATTTCATTCCAATTTGGAGTAAATAATGTGGTCAATCCCAACAATGCTCCTTTTAATGTAAGTGAATACAAAACAATAGCAAACATCATTATAAAGAGTGTAGGGATTAAAATTTTATTCGCCTTTCCAATACCCTTGTTAAGGTCTCTGTTAGAGATAAACCAAACGATAAACCAAACGACTAACGTTGGAATTAAACAAGGCAAAACAATATTTGTTAATCCAGCGATAGAGTCCGTTGATTGTAGCAGTGTTTGTGAGAAGAAATGATTTGTATCCGTTCCCCATCCCTTAAAAAAACTAAGTATAAAATAGACCAAATCCCATCCAATTATACATGTGTAGTAGGTCAATACAATGAACGTTATCAAAACAACGAACCAACCAACCACTTCTAAGCGAGGTTTAACAGATCTAAATATTTTAGGAACGGATTTTTTAAATTTAAATCCAACACTATATTCTAAAAGTAAAAAAGAAATACCCACCATGAGTATGGATATTAAATAAACGAATAAAAAGGTTCCTCCACCATTTGAATAAAGAACATAGGGATACCGCCATATATTACCAAGACCAACAGCAGATCCGATCATTGAAACTAAAAAAGTCAAGTTACTATTCCATTTGTGGGAACTTTCATCCGTTTTATCCATTTGATAACACCATATAATAAGTTATATACTAAAGTAAGACTCATTAGTAATATCACTGTTTTATCAGTAATATTAAGTTGCTCTGGCTTTTCACTTACTGTCATGACAATTTAATTATTTTGATATTTTAGTGTCATGAGAATTTCTATTAACTTCATTTTTATTAGTATTAATGAAATTCAATATTTATTAAAAATTATTTATTTTAAATTTAAAGCATAATTTAAAAATTCTGAAATATTGGGCTTATAGAAATCTTCGTCATATAAAAGTATCATGAAATTTAAATTGTCATAACAGTAGTTTATTATTGAATGATGATAGTATTAAGTCTTTCGGTGAATGTGGTTAAAGATTTGTTAGTGTTGAATTCAGCCTCTAATGGGTGTATAGTGATAGAACTATTGTTTGCCATCTTCTTAATGCCTGTGTCTCAAATTAGTGTTAATCATGTTAGTGATCTTTGTATTTATGCTTTTTGAAGGAACCATTAGATTATAGGCTTCATAACCTTGATTTAAATGAAGTTCAGAAGGATTTAAATGATAGAGTGAAGATTCATGCAGCTAAAACCGTTCCTAAGAAACGTAATACTTTTGCTATTGACTTTGTCAACATCCCATATTATGATAGAAGAAAACAATGGTGATACCATTATATATTACAATAGATGAAATAATAGATATTATTAAGATCAAAACTAACAGACGACGACAAAAAAGAACTTAAGGAAGATATTATAAAATTTGGTTTAAAGACTACTAATTAAATAAAGAAGTATATAAATTGATAAACGGAATACAGATTACGCAGTATCGTGGTTACCAAATGTGTTAAGAAGTACTGGTGCTAAATATGGAAAGCCCTACATCAAAATTCATAACCAAGTAAAAAAAATAAAAAAAGAGTTAAAAAAAGAAAAAATCTACAAAAAGACCTTATTTTCGTTTTTATGGACAAGATCATATTCAAAATAAAGATAATTCGCAAAGAATCTGGTATTTTGAAGAAAATATAATTGAATGAGGGAGAGTGGGTGATGGATTTATTGTTCCATCATTGTTATCTCATTTGCTTGCATAGATCCTGTATTTAAATGATTTCATTACTTCTTTTGTCATTTTAGTAACCACTTGTATTAGTTATACATTTTGCTTTTTTTGGTATTAAGCTGGATCATCGATAAAAAAAGTCTTTTACAATGAATTAAATCGAGGATTTTATTTTTGATTTTAAACCTTAAAAATGAATAAAAACATTAAAAATTTACAAACATTCATCCCCCGAATATTTCTTATATTCTTAATATGAATTTATTATATTGGCTATCCTCTCCACCGCTTTCCCCTTGTTCATCCCCAAATGAACCTCATCAATATCTATAACCATAATATTTTTAACATTACCATCCAAACCGTTTATACTTGACTTCCCAACTTTAGAATCCTTAGCCTTAAACAAAATCACATCACCACCATAACATTTTGGTTTATATTTAAAAGCAGACTTCCCCAACAAATCATTTTTATGTGCAAATATTTTCAAATCATCAGCCGCAGATTCTTCACCATTTTCAAGAAGAGTTTTAATTTGCTTTTTTGTTCTATCTTGTGTATTTTTAATTGGATCGTTGATAACCGTCATTTTAATATTACTATAAAATGTTGGATCTAACAAATATAATTTAATACACTTTTCATTATCCTCTTCCAATACTCTTGCTATTTCATAGGCTATAAGCCCACCTAACGACCAACCACCAATATAATAAGGTCCTTCAGGCACAATTCCCTTCATATACTTTATATATGTTTTAGCAACAGAATTTATTGACATTAAAACTTCATCATCCTCATAATACGGAAACTCCAACACATAAAAACCTTGATCCTTATTTATATGCTTAGCTAACTCTGTATACAATATACTCCCCCCAGCACAACTATGCACAAAAAATAAAGGAGGCTTAATACCATTTTGATTGAAGGTGAAAATGGGATCATGATTTTTTGCTCCTCTTATAAATTCAGATAAAGACAACACAGTCCTATGTGTTCTAAAAACCCCAAAATAGACCAATTGCTTATTAAATACTTCATTTATCCTAGTCAACAATTCACCTGCTTGTAGTGAATCTCCACCCAAATAAAAAAAGTCATCAGTAATAGAAATCAAATTTTCATCCAAATTTAATATCTCACCAAAAATCTTAACTAACAATTTTTCATTATCATTTCGAGGAGCGATATAAACTCTTTCCTGACTTTTCTTTTGAAACAGTTCCCCAATATTTTCTGGGACTATGTTCCGCCTATCTACTTTCCCACTATCGTTTAAAGGAATCGTATCAATAGCTTGAATAACAGAGGGCATCATGAATTTTGGAAGAACTTCTTTTAGTTTAATTTTTATGAAATCCTCATAAAATACTTTATCAGACACATAACCCAGATACAATCTCGTATCATTAGCTATTTTTGTTATCTCAGATGCATCAAAACCCACACAAACACTTTTAGTTATTCCATCTATTTTTAAAGTTTCTTGTTCTATCTCGCTTGGATCTACTCTATAACCATGAACGTTCATCATGAAATCTTTTCTTTGAAGGTAAACCAAATCATTACTCTCATTATAATATGCTAAATCACCAGTTCTATATAATATCTTGTCATCATCTGATTTGGAAAAAGGATTAAGGATGAATTTTTCTTTAGTTAGTTTTTCATCTTTAAAATAACCAAGAGCAATATTTCCAGAAACACAAATCTCCCCAACACTACCTTCCTCAGTTATCTCCTTACCATCACTATCCAACAAGATAAAATCCCAATATCTAGGAGCTTTTCCTATTGGTACCTTATCATATAGTTTATCCACAACCATAAAACAGGAGACTATACTTGTTTCTGTTGAACCATAAATATTTAATATTTCAGTTTTCTCACTGTAAATATTACAAGCCATATCAGCAGATAATGCTATTGTTTTTAAAATACCATCACCATGTTTTAAGAAAATTTGAGCCAACTGCGGTGGGAAAAAACCAAAACTTATCTCATTTGCCAATATATACCCAACAAGCCATTTAATATCCGTCACCTTATCCTTATCTATAATATACACCACTGCACCACCAGATAACGGAAGAAGCACGCATATTTGACCCGCACCAACAGAAAAAGACGAGATATTTAAAAAATCTGTGTTTCTATCTATCACCTCAAAACACGCCATTTTCATTAAATAAAAGTTCTTATGAGAAAGCATAACGCCCTTAGGTGTGCCAGTCGTTCCTGAAGTCCAAATCACAGTAGCCAAATCATCAAAACTATTATCCCTCAAAAAACTCACATTAGTACTAAGTTCTTTATCATCATAAATAGAGTATAAAAAAGCATCATCAATTACAACCCGTGAATTTATCTTATTAAGGATTAATTCACGTCTTTCTACAGGAGCCTTATCCACTATTGTGTATGCAAGCCCTAACTTCCAAACAGCAAACATAGAAGCAATAACTATGGGGCTTCTATCTAAAACAATAGGAATAATCCTATCCTGTTTTCTCAAATTCTTCTCATATAAACGAACAGCTATCCTATTCACTAAATCATCTAAGCTTTTATAACTTAACTCTTCAACTCCATCTTTAACAGCCAAATCATAAGGCTTAATTTTCACATTTTCTAAAAAATCTTGAAGTATAGAACGCATATATTCTCATCCACTATTATTATATAGGGTCAAATACTTTTCACCCCAAACACACTCCTTCCCTATCCTATCATGCATTATAAAACCTTTAACAATGCAACCAGAACAAAAAAATAGATGTTCACATGTCCCACAAATCGTAACCTGTGGAGTGTCTATCTTGTCAAATCTAAATTTTTCCATTCTACAAAGAACAGATTTAAAATCCTCATCTAACACATTACCAATAGGATAAAAATTATTAACATCAATTGGACAAAGTTTAACATCCCCTGTTGAAGTCACACTTATAGATCTAAACCCAACACCACAATTACCAGAGTGAAATGCATCACTATCCTCACTCATCGCCTGATATTCCTCTGATTTAGATATATAATCCCCAAATTCATCAATAAGCAATTTAACCTTATCTTCTAATTTAGAAAAACCATCCTCAGAGAAAATCAAATCCTTATGATCAATAGCTCTTCCTACTGATGTGATAATACCTATTTCAAGTTTAGAAGCCCCTAATTTTCTTGATAATTTCGCAACATCCACCATATCATCCATATTATAATGAGTGCAAATCATAGCCACCTCAACATTAATACCCTCATTAACAACCAAAGAAATCACTTCATTAACCCTATTAAAAGCACCAGACTTACCAACAAAATCATCCATTATAAAACCAGTACTACTGTTCAACGTCAAGCGCAAAATAATCCTATCCCTATATTTCTTCAAAACACCAATTATGTTCTCGTTAATCAAAGTACCATTACTTAAAATCACAACTTTACGAAATAATTTAGAAGCCTCTTCAACAATCTCAGAGAATTGAGGATGAGCCAAAGGTTCACCACCACTCAAATTAACAGTATCACAACCCATAGCACTCATCTCCCTTAAAAAAATTATTAAACTTGCACTATCTATAAAACCATGTTTAAAAGAAGAAGAATCATTAAAACAATGTTTACAATCCCAATTACAGTAATCCGTAAGCTCAACCAACAAATGAAGGGGAACCTGCAAATCCCTAGAACCAGTAATAATAATCCTCCGAAACTCAGCCTCATCCAAAACATCAAGATACTTATTATCTAAAATGAAAGAACCCACAACATCTTTAATCTCATCAACATCCTCACCAGTTTTAAAAGACAAATTATGAACTATCCTATCAAAACTACTACAACCATCACATTCAAGGAAAATATTAATTGCATCTTCATTCAACGAAACACTATCTGAAAGATCTCCACTCCTATACAAAAAAGATAAAGTCGAACCAATATGCAAACAATACCCCTCTCTAATACACGGAAAACCAAAATACTCCACTTCACTCATCTAAACCAATCCAAAATCAAACCATTCCATAATTCTTTTCCAAAAAAACCCACCACCAAACACACACAATAATAAAAAAAGGAGCTATTTGCTCGCTTTAATTGGCACTAAAACATCATATTCAGAGACCATTATTACAGGATTCATACTTAATCAAACCCTAAAAGAGTTTGAAAATCAAGTCGCAACTTTGCACTTTAGTCATTACAGGATTCATACATCGGCTCATTTCTCATTTAAAAAAGCTTCTGAATTGTCGCAACTTTGCACTTTAGTCATTACAGGATTCATACATTTTTTAAAAAAATAATAAAAAATGAATATTATATAAGTCGCAACTTTGCACTTTAGTCATTACAGGATTCATACGGAACATTTTCCCCCATTTAACCTCCGTATACATGTGTCGCAACTTTGCACTTTAGTCATTACAGGATTCATACATTTTTTAAAAAAATAATAAAAAATGAATATTATATAAGTCGCAACGTTGCACTTTAGTCATTACAGGATTCATACTTTGGAGATCCTGGAGTATAAAATGCATATAAAGGTGCCGAACTACTTATGCAACTTTGCACTTTAGTCATTCAGGATTCATACGTTTTTCATCACCTTCTCCATTGAAGTTCCAAACCTATGCAACTTTGCACTTTAGTCATTACAGGATTCATACATTTATATGTTTGTCATCTTGCAATTTTTTGAAATCTTGCAACTTTGCACTTTAGTCATTACAGGATTCATACAGTTCACCTCCATTACTTAAATCATGCTAAAAAAGCATTTAAATGATTATTTTTTTAAAGTCGGAACCATCTCTTCATTAAATAAATAAATCTCATAAAAAAAGTGTTTAAGACATGAAATTTTCATAAAAAATTTTTAAGCAAGAAAAAAATAAAAAACATGACCAGCAAGATGAAAATTACAAGAAAAACCACCAAAAATACTAAACTAGTAATAATCAAAACAATAAGAATTAATAAAAAAGTAATAAATAAATAGAAAAAATTAAGTTAAGAGTCGTGGCCAAAAATCAAATTTTTAAAGATTTTGCTAAATTTAATTCCAATATTTACTCTTTAAATTTTATTTAATCCATAAATTTATCCTAATTATGAGAATATAGTTATAATAAAACTTTAAATTGAATTTTAATGTGATTTCAACGATTAAATTTAAAATAAAGAAATTCAAAATTTTAGTGAAACGACTTTTGGCCAAGACTCTTCTTTAATTAAAAATTCCTTCATTATTATTATAAAATATATTAATGAATTAGAACATAATTTATTTTAACGATTAACAGTACAGGTGATTTAATGTCCTATGTAGACAGTATTTTAAACGATTTAAAAAAGAAGAATTCAAATGAACCTGAGTTTATTGAAGCAGCAACTGAGATATTAGAATCTATTAAGCCAGTATTCGATGCCCATCCTGAATATGAAGAAAATTTTCTCTTAGAAAGGTTTGTAGAACCAGAAAGAGTCATCATGTTTAGAGTTCCTTGGGTTGATGATAAAGGGGATATCCAAGTCAATAGAGGATTTCGTGTTCAATTTAATAGTGCGATAGGACCATATAAAGGAGGACTTCGTTTTCATCCTACGGTTAATTTGTCCGTTTTAAAATTTTTAGCCTTTGAACAAACACTTAAAAACAGTTTAACTGGTATGTCAATTGGCGGTGGAAAAGGGGGTAGTGACTTCAATTCCAAAGGCAGATCAGATGGAGAGGTCATGAGATTTTGTCAAAGTTTCATGAGTGAGTTGCATAAGTATATAGGTCCTGATACAGATATTCCTGCTGGAGACATGGGAGTTGGTGGAAGAGAGGTAGGTTATCTTTTTGGAGAGTATAAAAGATTAGCCAACGTTCATGTTGCAGTTTTAACTGGAGCAGGACTTGAATTTGGTGGTTCACTTGTTAGAAAAGAAGCTACTGGATATGGACTTATTTACATTACTCAAATGGCATTAAAACCACGAGGAGAAAGTTTTAAAGGGAAAGATGTTGTTATTTCAGGTTCTGGAAATGTAGCTATTTATGCTGCTGAGAAAGCTATTTCTGTTGGAGCCAATGTAGTGGCCATGTGTGATTCAAAGGGTTATATTCATGATGAAAATGGTATCGATTTGGATGTTATAAAAGAGATTAAAGAAGTAAAAAGGGGAGGAATTTCAGAATATTTAGACTATCCAGGTAAACGTAAAACGTCTGAGTACATGGAAGGTGAAATAATTTGGAACGTTCCATGTGATATTGCTCTTCCTTGTGCAACTCAAAATGAATTGAGTGAGAAGTCAGCTAAGACCATAGCCAAAAATGGTACTAAATTTGTGGCTGAAGGAGCGAACATGCCTTCGACCAATGAAGCAATCGATGTCTTTCTAAAAAATGATATTATCTATCTTCCAGGAAAGGCTGCAAATGCAGGTGGTGTTGCAACCAGTGCTCTTGAAATGGCTCAAAGAAGTTCAAGATTATCATGGACCTTTGATGAGGTTGATCAACGTTTAAAAAATATAATGGAGAATATCTATGCGGATATCGATAAAGTTGCTCGTGACTACGATCATGAGAATAACTACGTGATTGGAGCAAATATTGCTGGATTTATAAAAGTTGCAAATGCAATGGTGGCTCAAGGAGTAGTATAATAAATTAAAATAACATGTTGGTTCTGTATGATTTTTATGACTCGTGTAGAAACATGATATTAAATTAGTTTAGTTTCAAGCCCCAATAGATACCTTTATATACTACTAAATAGCATACAACTTAGTTAGACAACGTAATAAGTTAAGTTGGCTTAACTTATTAAATAATTATATATTCAATACATCAATATCAAACTTGAGGTGGTTCTATGTATGAAGGGAAGGATAATAAAAATATAAAAAAGAGTGGTTAGCCGTGTTTTGTTTATTTTACACTTTTTTTATAATCTTTCTCTTCGATTTTCAATAGCTATTAAAGAATAAATATCTATAATGAATTGATTAATTAATAATCTGTTATATTTAGAATAAGTTAGACAAACGTTATAGTTTAAAAAACAAGGAGGTATTTTATATGTCGAATAGATATTCTAAGATATTGATTTCAATAGCTATGTTAATAGTGGTATCAACATCAACAATGTCAGTTGCTTTTGCAGGTGACCTATCAGGGTTTAATGGTTTAGATAAATTAGCAAAAGAAATGTACGGTATGGATCTTGGGGACTGTTGGGATTGTTCAAAGTATGCAGCAAATAGACTCTCAGAGAATGGTTATAAATGTGCCATAGTAGAGGGTACATCCGATATAGGTGTTACCAATCATCGTGCAGTATATGTGTACATGAATGAGGATAGTAATATGCACTGTTTTGAAGCCCAATGTGCTAAGGAAAGAGGATATTGGCAGAGAAACTGGTTTATTAACGTTCCTACTACTGTTGAGTCTTTCAATGGTTACAATTTTGATAACAGTAAATGTGTTAAAGATTGAAAGAAAAGTATGAAATTTAATTTAAAATTTTTTTAATTTTTAATGACAAATTCTTCAATTGATTTTTCTATTTCTCTGATTATTTCTGTGTTATCAACATATTTCACTTTTTTTAAGGTTTCTTGATAAATAGGGAGATTGGATAAAAATTTTTCAAACGTTTTAGTGTCCATCTCCTGGTTCATTATACCGTAACCTAATTTTTCAACATAAAATCCATTTAATAGCTGTTCAAAGTTTCCTTTAGCTGGAATACTATATATCGGTTTTTTAAGATAAATAGCCTCCGTTATTAAGGAAAATCCACCGTTTGTTATAACCGCCTTAGAATCCTTCATATCCTCGTATATCTTTGTTTCATTAAACTTTCTAAAGGTTAAATTACCATCAATCTCATCTCTATCAAAGCCATACACTATGAATCTTTCATCAACATTTTTTAAGGAGTTTATTAGCTTTTTATTGGTTGGGCTTGTTTGATAAACAAAAACATGATCTCCATATTCTCCTATCAGTTGTCTGATTTCATTCCTAATGATCGGAGGATATATGATCGTCTTCTCTGGATCCTTAACTTCGGGATAAAAGAAACTTGTGAGAATATATTTCTTTGGTCTTATCATGAAGGACTTTATAACCCCCTTGCTTTTCAACATTTCTCTCCTAGATCTTTTAGGATAGTCGATTCTTGTCTTAGTGATCATGTGTATGTTATCGACACTTAAGATAGGAACACCAAGTACCTTAGCTAAGATATTTGAATAGTTTTCAAAGTCTGTAATTATAATGTTTGGCTTCAACTCCCTTGCTTTTTTATATAAAATAGCATAACTCTCTTTAAGATTTGTTGGTGTGTCTTTAATAGCTTTATAGAGTGTTTTTCTATTTTTCACTATGTTGTCTTGATAAACCGTGTTGAACCCACCTATCTCAAAAACGTTGTTAAATTTTTCACTTAGATATTTATATGCTCTATCACTTGAGAAAACATAAACATCATATTTTTTTAACAGCTCTTCAATGATAACACCGCTTCTAATAGCATGTCCCAACCCTTCTCCACAAACGGAATAAAATATCCTTTTATTATCCTTCAAACATTCGTGAAAATCTGTAGAATCTGATTTATTTGATATTTGAGAATCATTAAGATCATCCATTGATTCATCATCTTCTTTAATTGTAGAATTAGTTTCAAATCTTTTTAAATCGTCAATATTATTTATCAACTCGTCCTTCTCAATTAAAGACCTGTAGTGACCAAACTCATAATCCAACTCTTCAAGTGAAGTTCTCTTTTTTCTAAAATCATTAATTGTACTTTTAGTGTATTGTTTTGCAAGTTTATATAAACCTTCTTCCTCTAACCTACGTGTTGATACAGAGATTTTCGCATTTTTAAGAACCTTAAAAACATTGTCCTTACCTATTCTTTCGATATAGTCGGTATCCTCTCCAAAGTTAAGTGTCTCATCAAACCCTCCATATTTATCGTGTATCTTTTTTTTGGTTATTATCCCATAACATCCTGCTCCGTGAGGTTTTATTTTTTCAAAGGCGATCATGAACCAATTGGCTATGTCATGAAGCAATTTATCCCTTATTTTTTTAGACAATGGATTCATTAGTGTGATACCAATATCAGCTTCTTTGGTTTCAAATTCATTAACGACCTTTTCAAGATAGTTTTCTGTAAGTTCTAAGTCGGCATCTAAAAAAAATAATTTCTTTCCTTTAGCTATTTCCGCCCCTCTATTTCTACCAAATCCAGGAAGACCCCCTTTAACAATTTTACAACCATAAAACTCCGCAATATCTATTGTAGAATCAGTAGAATCCGCATCTGCAATTATTATCTCATAGTCATTAAATTTTTGTGATTTAATACTCTTTAAAAGTTTAGGAAGATGTTCTTCCTCGTTGTATGTTGGTATTATAATACTGATCTCCATGAAATTCCTCTATTTTTTTTATATTATGAGAGGTGGTCAAAACTAATTCTTTTAAGAAAAGATTTTCTAAATTAAAGCATTTTTAGAGCTTTTTAATTTTAAAATTTAGACTTTTGTCCACCTCTCATTTTATACGTATTTTAAAATAGTAAAAATTAAAAATGAAAATATTTATTAATAACCTACAATCATTGGTGGATGATGCCACACAAATGTTAACTATAGTCTTATCTTGATTAAAGCATTTAATCTCAACACTTAAAATATCATAAACAGCCCAAAAATTAAATTGTTTATTTTTACTTATAATGTAATCCAAAGAATTTGAAGAAATTTTAGTTGAAAAATATAATTTTAATAAATTATAGTTTAAGACATAAATTTTTTAAATGATGTTTGTATTTTTTAAGAATTTTTTTATCCAGCTTTTTGCGAATGATTGGGATTTGGTTAATTTTTTTCAATTTTAATAGAAAATTTACCAACCATAAAATATAATAAATATATAACTCATCACTTAAATATCTATTTTGTCTTAAACTATAAATTTTTTATTAATTAAAACAATCCTGATTTATCCGTTTTTAATTTGATCAATTTTAATAGTTCATTTATAAAATGATTTTTAATTCTTAAGCAACCAACATCTAATTTAATCAAAATTTAAAATTTGATTGCCCAAACTGCAAATCCTCAATTAAAATCAAAACATTTTTTACTTTATTAAGCAGTGTATCTACCCCTTTTTTGAATTTCAATCATCTTGTTAAGTAGATCATCGATATTATCCTTTGTTTTAATAGAATAACCATTTAAAAAAACATCAAATAACTTTTTATCTACAAAATCATCAACATTTTTTAAAGACCTCTTAAAAACCATAATATCTGTAGCCTTGTCTTCTAAAAGGTTTGAAAACTTGCCTAAACCAAAATCAATTAGAATTGGTTTAAAATTTTCATCTACAAAAATGTTTGAGCTTGTAAGATCTCCATGTACAACGTCACCATTGTGTAAAATTGCCATCGTTTCTCCAACACTTTTTAAAATATAATACAATTTAATTGAATATTCAGGACTATTAAAAGCACAATCCAAATCATTCAAAAAATCTTTAAGAAGAGTGGCTTCCACATGCTCCATTACAAGGTTTTTATCCCTTAAATCAATGTTATAAAGCACAGGAGTTTTTATTCCTAAATTTTTAATGTAAGTCAGTAATTTGGCTTCATTTTTAGTTCTTTTTCTTCTAAGTCTTTCATCTAACTCTTTTATTCTGTAAGATTTAGATATTCTATCCTTTCTAATAGCTTTTTTATCTATCCAACATGTTGAATAAATATTGGCCTCCGCACCTTTGCCCAACATGCCTTCTGGAATTTTTGAGTAGGTTGGTCTTGAACTAACCCAAACAACATCCACTTCATCAGTCCTGTATTTTGGAATAACACTTGTAGAACTTAAATCCATTGGTCCAAAGTTATTATATGTTAAAATTCCAAGCCATGCAATCATCGCTCCATTATCTCCACATAACTTCATTTTTGGAATGTAAAATTTGGTACAACGTTCATGGGCCATTGTGGATAACATTTCTTCGAGCCGTTTGTTTGCTGCTACACCACCACAAACCATTAATTCATCTTTTCCTGTGTTTGAAAGTCCTCTCTCCGTAACTTCAACAAGTGTTGAGAAAGCCGTCTCTTGCAAACTATAACAAATATCTTCAATAGCTATTCCTTTTTTAAAACTACGAATAGCTGCACTTAATAAACCTGAAAATGAAAAATCCATGCCTTTAACAGTGTAAGGTAAGTCGATGAAACTTCCTTTTTTGGCTAATTTCTCAATAGTTGGTCCTGCAGGATGTTTTAATCCAGTCTCTCTTCCAAAGTGATCGAGACAATTTCCAATAGCTATGTCCAACGTTTCTCCAAAAATCCTATATTTTCCTGATTCAAAACCAATCAGTTGACTGTTTCCACCACTAACATACAGTGTAAGTGGATCTATTGCTCCAGTATCTAACTTACCTATTTCTACATGGCCAACACAATGATTAACACCGACAATAGGAACATTTAATCCTAAAGATAACGCCCTTGCTGCAGTTGCAACAATTCTAAGAGCAGGACCAAGACCAGGACCGATTGAGAATGATATTAAGTCAATTTCATTTAAACCAACGGAACTTTCACCCAACACTTGATTAATTAATTTAGGAATCCAGTGACCGTGATGTTCACTTGCTTCTCTTGGGTGAATACCACCCTTTTCTGGAAGCATTGGTCTTCCAACCACTGCCAATATCTTTCCATCACTATCAACAACTCCGACCCCTGTTTTCTCGGCGGTTCCTTCTATTCCTAAGCAAATCAATTTCACACCTAAATAAAGTATTGATAACTCTCATGATTTTTATATGATCTAAAACCAAATTTTTTGCAATTTTAATTTTTAAATATATTATCAGTAGTTCGTAAAGTATATTTCGTATCTTTGTTTTTAAGTGTTTTTCGGTTTTATACTTTGGTGATTTTATTCTTTTTTTTTATTAATTTGTCTTCGGGTTCTATTTGAATTTGTTTGGTTTTATGTTTTTGGGTTTGTAATTTGTGATTTTCAGGGTTTTTTATGTGTATTTTTAGGAATTTTTCCATAGAGTTGTTGGTTTTTTAGATTGTTATTTTGTTGCTAAATCCTAGCTTTACTTCACTTTCTCGGCTGATTTGTCTTAACATGGTTTTGAATGTCTAAGTTACTTTTTATCGTCCTCCTTGTCGTGGTATGCTGAGATAGGTCCATTAGATGTAGATCCAAATGTTAACTAGTAGAAAGCTTAATCCAGCATACAATAGTCTCAATACTGGTTTTTTCGTGCTGGTGTATATTAGTGCTTGGTTCATTAGTCGGTAGCTGAATTCTATTCCAAAACATTTTCTATACTCTTTAAATGTGTTTTCTATTGGTAAATTCATGTTGTATACAGCAATATGCGAAAAGTTTAACTCCTTTTTCTTTATATTTATCCTTAGAGTATTTAACCACTACATTCACTTGGAAAGTAGCTTCATCTTCCTTGAAACGCATAGTATACTCTGCAGAGTAGCTTTTTCTACCCTTTAATAGTTCTCGTATTCCTCCACTACGCTCTCTCTTCACACAAGGTATAATAAACGGTATTTTTCTATTCGTAAGATAGTTTATGACTGCTACATTGAAAAACTCTCTATCAAGGTAAAAGTCCTTTAATTTTAAATCCATTACTTCGGATCTCATTTATTAAAAAGTCTTACAGTGTCTTTTAATGTGTCTCCTTTTCTAATTATATTTCACAGCTAAAGTATAGCGTTTATTTTTTAATATTAAATATATAGACATAAGCATAAAATTGACTAGTTCCCTGCTTAGGTTTAGTTTTAATGGTATCTCCATCGTTTTCTTCCTTCATCGTAATATGGAATGTTAACAAAATCAATAGCAAATTTTATTGTATTTTCTAGGTACGGTTTTAATTGCATGGATTTTTAATTTATCATTCATTTGTCAGCTGAACTTCATCCAAATCAAGGTTTACGAAGCCTATAACCTAATAGTTCCTTCCGAAGAACCATTAAAACAAAGACACTACTGATTAACACTATTTTGTGAAGTACATGCATTAAGAAGATGATATACAATCTTTTTATCACTATACAATATGACATGAATTCACCTAACAAATCTTCAATAACATTCACCGAAAGAGTTAATACATCATCATTCAATAATAAACCATGTGAGTTATTTTTTTTATCATAATAAATAATGCAACTCCACACAATATAACACTTTGCGAAGTACTGATTTATATTAAATAGATGATTATTAAATGTAGATATTTAATTATCTAAAAGAAAAATGATTAACAGAGAAGATATTATGGATGTTGAATTGGATATTTCTTCACTTAAACGAGCATATGAATCGTATAATGGTTTTTTAAATGAAGCATTACTACTTAAATCTAAGGATTATAATAGCTTATACATGGAAGAAATTATTCGTTCTGGAGTTATACATCAGTTTGAAATGGTTTATGAACTTGCTTGGAAATCAATGGAAAGATATATTGAAATGGATGTAGGGTCTGTTAATACTTTAACAAGAAAAGGGTTATTTAGACTAGCTGCTGAAAAAGAGCTTATCACAGATTTTGATAAATGGGTAGAGTTTCACGAAGCAAGAAATAAATCAACACATGTTTATGATGAAAATATTGCGGAAAAAGTTTATGCTATTGCAGTTGAATTTAAACCATATCTTGAAAATTTTATTAATGTATTAGAAGAAAGATTAAAATCATAATCAGGGTGTCTCATTTTCATGAAAAATTCAAGATAGATGAATAGTTATTTAATAGGTTCTAAGAACTATTTCATGGTAATTTTAAAAAGTACAGTAGAAAAATTGTTTGGATTCAAAATTTAGGCTTTCAATTTTGTCTAACTAAAAATAAAAGTTTAAAATAGTTTAAATCTAAAATAAAATGTATTTAATTATTTATAGAATTTATTTTATTTTATTATGTTTGAGAACTGTTAATTTTTTGATTTAAAGTTTTCATGGTTTTATTTTCATTATTGTTCTTAGATTTATTTGTATTTTTAAAAAATAGGGTAATTCTGATGATGAATTATATTAAATCTCTATAGAAATTCCGTCAAATTTTTATATATTCTGGACACCTTGATCATAATTTATTAATGTGGTGAAAAAATTAAACCAATATTGATTTACAACATTTAATTAAAAATAAGTAATATTGAGTCTTGGCCAAAAGTCGTTTCACTAAAATTTTGAATTTCTTTATTTTAAATTTAATCGTTGAAACCACATTAAAATTCAATTTAAAGTTTTATTATAACTATATTCTTATAATTGGGATAAATTCATGGATTAAATAAAATTTAAAGAGTAAATATTGGAATTAAATTTAGCAAAATCTTTAAAAATTTG
>JAITEE010000046.1 GCA_031282205.1 Candidatus Methanovirga aequatorialis
AACAAATTCAAACAGAACATGAAATGCCAATTGACAAAAAAAGAATAAAAACCAAAAATATAAAACTAAAAAGCACTTAAAAAACAAAAATATAAAAACACTTTACGAACTACTGATAATTGATAAACATTACCATTATCACTATAATATTATAAATTAATTTATAAGATATTTTAATAAGATGTAATATTAATAAATTTATATAAAATTATCTTAATGGGTGAGATTAATGTTAACACAGATTAAAATTTCAAATTTTAAAAGCTTTAATAATGCAACTATTAACTTAAATGATTTTAATGTTTTAATTGGTGCCAATGGATCAGGTAAATCCAATTTTATGAGCATATTTGCATTTTTAAATGATATTGTCAACAAAGATTTAGATGATGCAATTGCAATACAAGGTGGGATTAAATATCTAAAGAATCTTAATAACTCTTGTGATGTTCCATTAACAATAGAACTTAAAGCAAATGAAATATTCATGTTTCCTTTAACGAAAAAAAATGAGATATACCATGTTGAAATTTCTGATTTAGATTATTCTTTTCAGTTAGAATTTAAGGATAATTTAGAGGATTATGAAATTATAAATGAAGAAGTTGTATTGAGAGGAATTTTTTATAAATCTGATGTTAAACCTCGTAAAGGATTTATAAATCCTGATGAAATTAAAAAGAAAAAATCTGGTAAACAATATGGTATTGAGTTTATAATGTCTAACTCAAAAGGAAACATAAATGCAGAATTAATTAATCAAGATAAATTACCTATAACTAAAGAGGATATAATTCCAGACAGCATATTTAACTTGATTAGCACTGTTACAAAACAACACCCAGAAATGTCTATTTTAAATTCCCCATTATCAGATTTACCTATTAGATGGAGTTCAATTTTCAGAAATATTACTTTTTATGATATTGATCCTAAAATATGCAAACAACATACGAAAATCAGTAGTGAAAAACGATTAAATGAAAATGGTGAGAATTTAGCTATTGTAGTCAGGGAGATCATGAAAAATGATAAGCTTAAA
This sequence comes from Candidatus Methanovirga aequatorialis, assembly GCA_031282205.1. Lineage (GTDB taxonomy): Archaea > Methanobacteriota > Methanobacteria > Methanobacteriales > Methanobacteriaceae > Methanovirga > Methanovirga aequatorialis. The sequence continues at coordinate 1,043 of JAITEE010000046.1, forward strand.
TCTAAATTTTTAAATTTAGTAAAAGATTTGTTACCTGTAATTCAAAATATTGATACTGAACAATTTGTTGACAATAACTCAATAATATTTAAAATCATTGAAAAATATTCTAATAAAACTTTTATTCCTGCAGGATTAAGTTCTGATGGTACAAATAATTTAATTGCATCTATCATTGCACTATATTTTACAAAAAGTAGTTTGACTTTAATTGAAGAGCCTGAAAGAAATATTCATCCAAAACTTATATCAAAATTAGTTCAAATGATGGATGAAGCTTCTAAGAAAAAACAAATAATTGTAACGACTCATAATCCAGAACTATTAAAACATACTGATATTAAAAATATTCTTTTCATTTCAAGAGATGAAAAAGGTTTTTCAAATGTTTTAAACATATCTGAAAGTGAAGATGTTAAAATCTTTTTAAATGAAGAGATAGGTATTGATGATTTGTTTATTGATGATTTGTTGATGTGATATTCATGAATAATAAGTTGTATCTATTTGTTGAAGGAAATGATGATGAGAGGTTCTTTAATAACATCCTTGAAAGAATATCTGAATGTACCGGAATTAATCAAAATTTGATCTTTATAATTCCATTTCAACAAAAAAAGAATTCATATATTAATAAACAGATTAAAAAAGCAAAGAAATATAATGATCCCTATTTTTTCATTACAGATAAGGATTCTGACAAATTTAAATGTTATACTCAAAGAAAACAAAAAAGATTTGAGGAATATAAAGAATTGGAATTAAATAAAATTGTTGTTGTTAATGAAGAAATAGAAAGTTGGTATTTTTCAGGTTTAAAGAATTATTCACTATTAAAAAACACTGAAAATTTATCATATTATTGTTCAAAAGAAGATTTTAATGAATCACTTCATTCTCCAAATGATAAAATACAATGTCTTGTGGAAATAATGGAACATTTTGATTTTAATTTAGCTATTAAAAATAATGATTCTTTTAGATATTTCATTAAAAAAACTAAAGAGAATTTCTATTAACTTAAATTTTTTTACTTCTCCGTATTTTTCAATATGTGAAATAACAATTTTAAAAGCTTTATTTATATTATAAACTTTTATATTATCATGTTTTCCTTTTAATTTGGCTTGTTTTTGTCATAGAAAGTTTAAACTCATAATTTGCATTATAACAACCGAAACATGTATATATAAACCATTTATATATTAGAGTGATAATGGAAATGTTTATCAACTGTTAGTCTAATTATTTTTTATAAAAATTCTCTAAATTAAATTTAAGTTCTATCGATTGATTTAATAGTGGTTTTAATTGTGTCATGATGGTACCTACATAAAAATCGGACTGACAATAGTCTTTTTTATAGGTAGACATGGTTGTTGAAGACTGGCTGAAGACCTTTTTTGTAGAGGAGTTCTTTTATTTCTTCAACTGAACGTTTGTCCTGGATTTCAAATTGTTCATCTCCTTTTAGATTTCCTTCATGGCCTCCAACACCTACACTTACACCTGCAGATATTCTATTAACTCCTAGTCCTACAACTCCATTCCTAAATTGAGAGTCTTCCCTTGTAGAAACTGTAATATCTGCAAAGGGTGTGAAGAGTCTTTGAGCTAATATAATTTGTAGTAACTGTCTTTCGCTTACATCCGTTTTATACTCCGAGTTTTGATTGATGAATGGTCTAAGTCGTAGAAATGAGAATGAAATTTCACTTTGAGGATACTTTCTTTGGATGAAGTAACCATGTAATCCTGTTGCAAAGGCGTCACTTCTAAAATCTCCTAGGCCGAGTAATGAACCAAAGGCAACTTTTCTCATCCCTCCTTTAATGGCTCTTTCATGTGAGTTGAATCTGTATTCATAATTAGATTTAGGACCTTTTAAATGATACCTCGTGTACTGTTTTCTATCGTAGGTTTCTTGATAGGTGCACACGTAGTCTGCACCACAACCATGCAGATGTTTGTAGTCGTTAACGTCAACAGGGTATATTTCAAGTCCAACTAAGTTAAAATATTTTTTTGCCAATTTAACGGCTTCACCGATATATTTTATGCTTGTAGTTGATGATTCACCAGTTAAAAGTAAAATATCTTGTAAGCCTGTTTTTGAGATGGCTTTTAGTTCTTCTTCAATTTCTTCAAAGCTTAACTTTCTACGTATAATTTTATTCTGTGAGTTGAAACCACAGTATATACAATCGTTTTCACAGTGGTTACTAATGTACAATGGAGTAAAAAGAGAGATTGAATTTCCAAATTGTTTTGAGGTTTCTATTTTAGATTTATAGGCCATCTCTTCAATGAAATCTTCTGCTATAGGGGATAGTAATGTTGCAAAGTCATTAATATACAATTTTTCTTTCGATAAGGTGTTTTTAACATCTGTTTCATTGTAATCATCTGGATTAAACTTTTTCATCTGATTTTGGATTTTGTTTAGTACGTCTGATCTCATTTTTCTAGGTCCCCACTTAGGTGTTTACCATTTATAGCAAAATCCATTACTTTAAAAATCCAGTTAGAGGGCTTGATGGTTCGGCTTGGTTTAAAACTCTTCCCAAGCCTGCAAGGTACCCATATCTTCCTGCTTCAATAGCTAATTTAAATGCTTTGGCCATTTGGACAATATTGTTTGCTGTAGCTATTGCTGTATTTGCCATTATAGCATCGACACCTATTTCCATTGCTTCACAAGCTTGGGAGGGAGATCCAATACCTGCATCTACAACAATGGCCACATCAATTTCATCGACAAGAATTTTTATAAGATCTTTTGTAAGCAATCCTTTATTGCTCCCAATTGGTGCCCCAAGAGGCATAATCGCTCCTGCTCCAGATTTTTCCAAATCTTTCGCCACATTTAAATCTGGCATCATGTACACCATAGGTACGAACCCTTCATCGGATAAGATCTTGGTTGCCTTTATTGTTTCATGGTTATCTGGAAACAGATATTTGGAGTCTCTAATAACCTCTACCTTTATAAAATCTCCACAACCTAACTCTCTAGCTAATCTTCCTAATCGCACTGCTTCATCAGCATTCCTTGCCCCAGATGTGTTTGGTAGAATTACAACGTCTTTAGGAATATAATCTAAGATGTTCCCTTCACAATCATGACTCGCTCTTCGAATGGCCATTGTTGCTATTTCAGCACCAGACGCTTCCATGACCTTAGCTGTCATATCCAAGGAAAATTTTCCAGATCCTAAAATAAATCTTGATGAAAACTTTTTATTCCCAATGGTTAACGGATCTTTCATTTTAATCTCCAAATGTTTGATCAAACTCCCAACCTTTAAAATGAAAGTTTATTTTTCGTTTTTTAAAGAGTTTGGGGTTTAAATATTATTGGTACAGTACTATATTTAGTTCCTTTAGCCTTTAAAACTTCATCCTTACTATCTGTAAGTTTTGGTATTGGTTTCCATGGATTGTTTTCATCTTCGGTTACTATTAAAACGTTTTTTACCAACTTTTTATCCAGTAGGTATAAGAGGATTTCACTAACAATCCCACCATCTTGACCTGTGTTGCTGTTTGATTTAAGGGAGTGTACCTTTAGGTACTCTCCAAGTGCTTTATTATCTAGATCTTTAGGTAGTATTTTATCGGTTGCGAATGTTCTTGGGCAAGCGTAATAACAGGCATGACATCCTTCTCTACAGGTTCCTTTTTTGACAGGTTTTCTTTCATTAATTTGAACGATATCGATTGGGCAAACGAATTCACAACTTCCACAAAGAACACATGCTCCTTCATTGATCACATCACCGTTTAGGCAATCAAATTGGCACTCATCGGATAACTTGGCAATTTCTTCATCACTAACTTTTCTTTTGTAAATAACTGGGTGGGAGTTTTCTTCTCTGTTTTTAACGTTTTTTAGGTTGTTGTTTATTTTTTTGTTGGAAATTCTTTTAAGTAAATCAAGGGATTTTTCTTCTGTATCTTTTTCTGATACGAGGTTGTTGGATATTAGGTCTTGGATTATTTTGTTCCCTTTTTCACTTCTAACGATAACGGTTGAATATCCCTTTGGAGAACCTATTGAACCAACCGAAATATCTGCCAAGTTTGAAGTGTAATCTGTACAGATGTCACAATTTTTTCTTTTAAATGAGTTTGTTTGAGGAATTGAAAATTCTTGAACATCATCCTCTAAGAAGACTTTGAATTTATTGTTTTCAATTCTAAATTCTTTAACATCCTTTAAATTTATGTTGTTTTCTTTTAGAAACATTTTTAAATAGGTGTAAGAAAAGTTTTCCATACAAAATAATCCAATTTTTAGATCTATTGATGATCCTCCAGTTTTTTTTTCATAGTAGTTTATTTTAGAAGCTGCTAATATTTGGCATGGAGTTCCTACCATAGCTATTTTCTCATTTGACATATTTTATCCTCAAGAACAAGTTAACGTTAATTGTTTAAAATATATTATTATATGGAACATCAAAATTGACGATCATATTGATTTATAGTCATTTTGGAAAAGTTTATCATTTATAGGAATACTAATATTTAATTATAGTGTTTTGTAAAATTATTTATATTGATCTAATATTTTTTTTAATTTAAGATTTGGAATTTTGCCATGATAATTTTTATTAAAAGTTTATTTTAAATTTAATTTAAATTAGTAATCATTGATAGTTTAGTAAATAAATTATTTTTATAGTTATGTTTTTAAAAATAATCTTTAAATTATTAAT
>JAITEE010000054.1 GCA_031282205.1 Candidatus Methanovirga aequatorialis
TTGATTTTTATATTAAATGATTTTATGTAGAATATATGTCATAGTGTGCGTTTTTTAACATGGTTTCTTTAACTTAATTATATGATCTCATCCATACTTAACATGATTTCTACAAAGCCAAATATTATTAACAATCTTTTTGCAAAAAATTAAGTTTTGGACTATATTAAAAATAAACTTATTTATATTGGATTTACAATATAATTAAAGAATAAATAAACACAAAGATTTTAAAATGAGCTTGTGGAATATTATTTTAGCTCAAAAAAAGTAGTTTTATTGTATATCATGACAAATGAATTTTATGATAGGAAAAGTGTTAACTATTTGAGAAAAACAAAACGATAGTATTGGAAATTATATATTATGGTCTTCTTGAAGAAGTTTATCGTTTTATAAAACAATAGTAATCCAAATATTGATTGTCTAAATTTAATTCAAATATCTTCAATATATTATACAATTTAACCTTTATTCCCTTAAAAAACTCCTATCTTTCGAGTTAATTGATGTTAATATTAGTGGTACCAACACAAGTATAATGGATAGAACGACATTAATAAACAATGTAAACTGGGACGTGTTGTATATATTTATGGCTTCATTAAGCCATAAACAAATTAACAAGGTTGGTAGTACGTACTTTATAAGTGCTCTCCACCATCCACCAATTTTTATGGTTGAATTGTCATTTAAAGTATTTAAGAGTTTATCTGCTCCAACAAGCCATGCGAAAATAATCAACTCTAAAATGATTGAAAACAATCCCCCAATGTAGTTTAAAAATTTATCCACCATCACCAAAAGACAGCTACCCATACCAGTCGTGAAGACCATTGTTATCATTATTCCAACGACACATAAATAAGTTGTTGCTTTTTTTCGAGGGAAATTAAATTTTTTCTCTACCGCGTATATAACAGATTCAAGATACGCAATAGCCGAGGTTAGTCCTGCAAGAAATATACACAAAAAGAATAATGGTCCTATTAAATAAGCAATCGGTCCCATGATATTTAAAATTTCTGGGAAAACAACAAACGCCAAACCAGTACCTTCACTTATAAGTTTAGTGATGTCCACACCCGTTGTTGTGGCCATAAAACCTAGGATTGAAAATACTCCCATTGCAGCAAACAATTCAAAGCCACAGTTTATAGAGATGATCGTGACTGCGTTGTTGGTTAACTTTGAATTTTCAGGAAGGTAACTTGAATACGTAAGGATGATACCCTCTCCAATAGCTAAAGAAAAAATTATTTGACTTATTGCCGCAATCCATATATGTGGATTGTAGATTTCATTCCAATTTGGACTAAATAACGTGGTTAAACCAAAAGATGCTCCTTTTAATGTGAATGAATAAAAAACAATGAATCCCATTATTATAAAGATCGTTGGTATCATGATCTTATTTACCTTTCCAACACCATCGTTAAGATCTCTATGGGATATGAACCATATCATAAACCAAACAAGAATCACCGAAGCTAAACATGGTAAAACAATATTTGTCAATCCAACAGTGGAGTCCGTTGATTGTAGTAGTGTATGAGAGAAGAAGTAGTCCGTGTTGGTTCCCCATCCTTTAAAAAAACTAAGTACAAAATAGATTCCATCCCATCCAATTACACAAACATAGTACGTCAGTATTAAAAATGGAAGAACCACAATAAACCAACCAACCATTTCTAACTTTGGTTTAATACCCTTAAATATTTCAGGTATTGATGTGTTAAATTTAAACCCAACACTGTACTCTAAAAGTAGAAAAGGAATCCCTACAAGTAATATAGATAGTAAATAAACAATTAAAAACGTCCCTTTGCCATTTGAATAGAGTACGTAAGGATATCTCCAGATGTTGCCCAAACCAATAGCTGCACCTATCATTGAAAACATAAAAGAAAGGTAGCTATTCCATTGAACCTTGTTATTATCATTTTTATCCATATCAATACCAACAACACATTGTCAAGGGCAACCTCATTAGAATATTTTTATATGATTTTTGATTTATTTAAATACCAACAACACATTGTCAAGGGCAACCTAAGGAAAAACTTAACTTGACTAAGTTAAGCCCCTCTAAAAAAGATTGGAAACTCTTGTAAGTTGAAAGTTAAATTTTCAACAACTAAAAAATTTTAAACCAATTAAAGGAGTGTTACTATTAAAACAACTTAAAATCATTTTTATTTAAATTTTAAATAGACGAGTAGTATTTAATTTTTAAATTAAATATAGAAACTATTTATTTTCTAAAATAGCCTTTTTAATATTATAAACACCGGTGTCATGTTTCCATACCGTTTCAGATTCAACGACCTTTATTTTCTTCTTAAAAATTGGTCCATCAAGAACCAAAGTCTCTGCTTCTCCACCTTCAAAACATAGGTTGATATCACAGACATCATTTTTAATGGCCACTAACTCATCGATTGTACCATGAATAATCTCCCTTCCTAACCATGATTTTCCAAGCCCTTCTGCAGAAACCTCAGTGATGATAACTTTAAATCCCAAATTAACAATATTTCGCATATATTCTTCAGGATCCGTATGCCATAAAGGAGCAATGGATTTTAAACCCACGTCTTCACAGAGACAATCGATCCTTGTTTTTTGATAGGTTGAAAAAAGAGCCCCACTGTAAATGGATTCCACACCTTTATTCTTAAGCTTAATTAATCCTTTCTCCAAATCAGTTAGTTCTTCTTCTTTTTTTCCGTCGGTGGTGACTGTTATGTGAGGAATGTCTAAGGCTTCAGCTATTAGACCACTTAGATCTATGTTGGGAACATGGAACATGTAGGATTCGTCACTTAACGACTTCATTGAAAGTAGGTATTTAACATCATCCCCATTTAAAATCGAAGAGTAAAGAGCCATGGTACTATCCTTACCACCTGAAAAAAGTATCGCTGAATTCATCTTAGATCTTCCATGACTAAATTCCTTTTTTAAAAAATAATATCCTATAATTTTCCTCTAATTTTTCGTATAAAATCAAGAATAGTATCCCAAAATGAACCAACTAAAGCAACCAATAAGCCTACCATCCCCGTAATCAACAACATATACTTCTCATCAACCATGGTATTTTTAACAAAATTAATGGTATTTTGAACAGGTCCTTTTACTGATTCAACGACTATGTGTCCATTACTAAAATTTTTACTATTTTCAACAACATTGTTAGCATTAACGTTGACGTCAAAATATATGGAAGATGAGTTGATTGTAATCGCTCCAGTATAACTTAGCCACTGAGAAAGATTGTTCACCTCATTCAAATTAAACTCTTTGTTTGTGAAAACTGTTATCAATCCAGAAGAATCAACTTCATAAGAACCATATTTTCTGGATAGATGATTTTCAATGAAGTTTTTCCTATCCTTTGAAAAGGACGTAGTGGTTAGTTTAAATCCCGTTTCCTTTAAAGACTTAAATCCTTTCATGTCTTTAATCACCCTAATTGACTGATTTAAATCGTCCTTAGATGAAACCGATACCTTTAAAATCTCATGATTTGGATCTACGACTGAATGAACACTTCCAACTATGTAAGGTAGGTCTTGATATATTGGAACCATAAGAAATCCTCCTCCAATAACTCCAATTATAAATCCTAAAATCCCAACTACAACAATATTTTTTTTGCCAATCATTGGAGTTAAAAGTCCTGCAGAAAAGATAAAAACCAGTATTACAATGAAAATAAACAAATATATAATTGATATCAAAAAGTCCATTAATCTCACTTCTTATTTTTTTTTAGTCAGCTACCCAGTTATTTTAACTAAAATTTAATCCTTGATTGTAACTCTTGATCAAATAACGTACACTTCGACAAATAAAATAGTAAAAGTTGTTGTACAGTTTGTATTCTCTTTAATAATATATACAAATCCAATATATAAATCCCACGGTTTTTAAAAAGAGTCAAATGTTGGTGGCAACTTTGGATTAGTTGCAATTTTGGATATATAACGTCGAAACATTTATATATACGAACAATACGTAGGATAGTTAGCATATAGTCTACACATACGCCTACCAAGCTTTATTTTCATGAAATGAAATTTTTAAAATTTGATTCTCAATAATATATAGTCAAATGAAAACATCAAACGTAACAATTTATATATGCCTCTTCTTAACGATAAAATTTATATAATATTAAACATAGATACATTCTATAGAAATTATTATACTGTCATGACAACTTAATTAAATTCAATATTTATTAAAAATAATTTATTGTTGAAAATTTATTTTCAACTTAGAAGAATTCTTTCTTTGTTTGTTACTGAAAGTAACTTAGGAGAGTTTCACTCTCCGTTATTCACGAAGGTGTTGACGGGTGAATTTAGGAAAACTTAACTTGCTTAAGTTAGAAAATCTTTGATTTTCTTAAATTTAAAGCATTATTAAAAAATTTTGAAATAATGGGTTTATAGAAATCTTCGTCATATAAAAGTATCATGAAATTTAAATTGTCATAACAATACGTATTTGTTTTAATTTAATAGGTATTAAACATGAAAGTTAGTATCATCGGAGCGTCAGGAAGAGTTGGTAAAACTACAGCCTTTTGTATCAGTGAAGATAGTTCAGTGGATGATTTAGTACTTATTTCAAGAAAAAGTAGTAATGATAAAGTTGAAGGTGAAATAACGGACATGTGTGATGCTCTTGCAGCTAGAGATATAGGAATCAAACACACGTCTTCCTCAAATATTGAAGATATAAGCGATTCAAAGATCGTGATTATTACTGCAGGGATTCCAAGAAAAAAACAGAAACCTATGTCTCGTATTGACCTTGTCGCCCCAAATGCAAAGATTGTGGCAAAATATTCTAAAGACATTGCAAAGTATTCTCAAAATGCCACGATCCTTGTTATAACCAATCCTGTTGATATAATGACATATATCGCTCTTAAAAGTTCGGGATTTGATAAATCCCGAGTTTTGGGACTGGGAAATCATCTCGATTCACTTCGCCTCAAAAATAGAATCGCTGATCATTTTGATGTTCATATAAGTGAGGTGCATACAAGAGTCATTGGGGAGCACGGTGATTACATGGTTCCTCTTCTAAGCTCCACAACCATAGGGGGTATGCCAATTGAATATCTAAGTAAATATACATCATTTAATATTGATGAAACCATTGAACAGGTCAAAAATGCTGGAAATTATGTGATTGGCAAAAAAGGTGCCACAGAGTATGGTCCAGCGTATGCAATTTCTAACGTAGCAAGTGCCATATTAAAAGATGAAAAAAAAATACTTACAGTTAGCACGTTTCTTGAAGGAGAAATTGAGGGTGTTAATGATGTTTGTCTTGGTGTGCCTGTTAAATTAGGAGTTAAAGGTGCAGAAAGAATAATACCTATAAAAATGAATAAACAGGAGAAATCATTATTTTTAGAGGCTGCAAATACCGTTAAGGCATGCACAAGGAACGTCATGAAAAAACTCGATTTATAGTTATGAAACAGGCACTTAACTAAAATCAGAAATCTCCTAATAGATCAATCTTTTCCACTTTAACCACGTGATCATCTTAAGAATTTTCAAGGATGTATTTCAATTTTATCACCATCAATGGACCACTCCACAACAATTTTATTTACCCCTTTAGACAGTAGAACCGTGTTAGTTAAATCATGGTCACAGTTTAGATAAACTCTTTTTATATCTCCATCACTTAGCAGATAATCAAAGTAAGCATTTTTGGAGTTGAAGTGGAGAATCGTATCTTTAGGAATATCTACAGTTATCGTTCTTTTAGATCCAACACCATTGTAATAAATGTTGTTCATTGCTTCAGTAATCTTTACAGATTCTGACTTTATTTTAAGAATATTTATCATATCCATTGAATTATCAATCCCAAATTCTAATGTTGGCAAAGTAATGGCTATTAAAACCAAAATACCGATCAAAACTATTAATAAATATTCGAGGGACAACTGCCCTTTACTATCTTCAATCATATGAAAACCATCATATTTTTCTTAATTTATATAAAATGTTGACTATAGCATTGATTTCAAAATGATACTCTTTAAAATAATCATCAACAAAGAACACAGATCTCCAAATATTATCCCACTTAGAAGGCCCATGAACAAAGAGGGTCCATATGGTACTGCAATTTTAACATCTACCCTGTCTTTAATCAATCCTCTATTTGCCAAATCCTTTAAAAATTCAGCTTCAAATTGATTTAATCCTGAAGCATGCCTTGAATTAACTATTAATTGAAGTTCATCCACAGAAGGATAATTTAACTTAGTCTTTATCTCGTCATCGTCCATCGTATCCTGAGTAGGTTCAATCGTTTTGGATCCGTTTTCAAGGTATTCTATCCTTAAACTTTTTAAACTTATTTTAACCTCTTTTTCAAGTTCTTTTGGAATTTGTAAATTTTGTACTATCGTTCCTTCTTCTATATCGTTTATAGACAAGGTTATCGTCGATCTGTTTAGTAGAAAATTTTTTAAATATTTGAACGAGTACATCAACGATCTTGAAAAAATAAAAAGACCTAAACCGATTAAAAACGAATTAAAAAATAAATTAGTTGGTTTTATTTCTCCATTTATTGTGTTTTGAATACAAACAATTATAGTTGAAATAAACAGAGATATGACAATCATTTTTAAAGTTTTTAATCTTAAAACATCCTCTCTAAAAATATGAACCAATTTTATTGAATTTTTTTTATTGAACATTGTCTTGCCTGTGTTGGTAATTAAGTTCAGAACGGTATCGTTAGTTTTTCTAAGATTCAACATTATTAAGTAAAATATTACCGATGGTAAAGATAGTATTAGACCGTTTAAAAATATTGTCATTGGAAATGGATAAATGGCCGTCACTGGAATAAAAACATTTAAACCGCTCAAGTTAACGCTGTAAATTGTTGGTTCAAAAGGTAAAAAAATAGCTATTGCCGTTATTAATTTTACATCACCTCCACCCCAAAACCCTATTCTCCATAACCAGTACCCAAATATAAAGGTTACAACACCAAACGTCACTGAAAATTCTATGTATTTAACGTCCTTATATGTTATTGATAAAATGATATTAATAACTATTCCAACTATTATTAAAAAGAAATTTAGTTTATTAGGTATTATTCCTCTTTTAATGTCATATATTGCTCCGATTAAGGTTCCAAAGCTTATTATTGTTACCAAAATAATCGTATCCATCATGATCTATTTCCATTAAAATAATAAATTTTTATTAATAACTATCTAATAATTATTATTTTATTATTATTTAATGAAAAAGTATTATTTAAGTCTTTTGGTAAGGAGAAACACCATCTAAAAATTAAATTAAATATCATTATTTTTGAATAATAACCACAAATTAGCCATTATTAACTATCTAAAGCATCATTTACTATTTAAATAATGATAAAAATAAAAAAAATATCAACAATTTTTAAACCAATCATCTCAATGACTTTGTCAAAAATTTGTTGATAAGGTTGTCACCAAGGTAGTCTTGTTTTTTTAATTTTATTTTAAACAATCGTCCATTATGGAAGTTAAAAAAATAGATAAAATCAATCGACACTGTAAAAAATTCACATGATAGACTAAGATTTTTTGCAGATTTTTACATTCGACATTATCTCAATCTAAATAGTATATGGATGTTTTGATAATCTTTAAATAGGTGTGGATCAAT
>JAITEE010000056.1 GCA_031282205.1 Candidatus Methanovirga aequatorialis
CCATGATAATTTTTATTAAAAGTTCATTTTAAATTTAATTTAAATTAGTAATCATTGATAGTTTAGTAAATAAATTATTTTTATAATTATGTTTTTAAAAATAATCTTTAAATTATTAATAAAATAAAAAATAAGGCATTTTAAAAATAATAAAAAAATTTATTATAATTTCCAATATTTATTTGAATGATGAAAATTTAATTTTGCAATTTACTATAAATTAATAATTGATAAACATCACCATTATCACTATAATTGACAACATTTATATACTGTGTCGCTGGATAATAAAAAATTAAAAAGCTAAATTATGTGTCAGTCTCATGAAGGATAAAAAATTTATATTAACAAGATTCTTAATTAGTTTAATAATATATTGCTTAATTGACTATTTTTTCCACCAATTTTCTATATTTGATTATAGAATTAACCCTGTAATAGTCATTATGAATCTTTTTGCATTAGTATGGGGTCCAATAGGAATTGCAGGTATAACTGTAGGTTTTTTTATAATGAGTCTATTTCAAATTCAAAATGGATTAATTGAATTTGATTTCATGAGATCTTATATTATATTACTTGTCTTGTTATCTTTATTTACATATTTTTTATTTTATTTTTCTTATAAACTATATTATTCATTTAATTTTGAAAATAAACTAATATCATCACGTTTAAATAATATGAATAATTTAATTAAATTTATATTAGTATTGATCATAGTTAGTGCTGTTGATTCATATTTTAATTTTTTTACTCTGCATGCTAGTTATTCATATTTTAATTTTTTTTATTTACATATTACCTCTAATATTGTAGTACATGATTTGTATTTAATTTATGAGGATTTCTTTTTTTTAGTGATTTTAAATCTGTGTTTTTCTCTGTTAATTATATCAATTTTTAATTCATTTAATTTACGATTCTATAAACCAAAAAAATCAAAACGCTTTCTTAGGCATTCTAAAACGTTTAATATTTTGATAACCCTTACCTCAATAATTTTAATAGTTCAAATAGTTAACGACTTTTTATCTCAAAGTTTGAATTTAATGGATCAAACAATCTTTTTTAATTTATTTTTTATAATGTTGCTTGTTGTTCTTAAACCGATCACTAAAGATGTTGAAGTTAAAAAAGTTAATAAATCATTCAATGAATTTATAATTTTTGCTATTTTATCTATTTACAGTTCGTTTATGTTGATCTTCATACTTCATGGAATTATTTCAGAATATGTTTATGGCTATAGTTTAGATGAATTCATTGATAATTATATGGACTTTGAAACTACTATACAATATATTATATTTCTTATTTTTACTATAATTATAGTACGTTATATACAAAAGAATTTTTCTGAACCTTTACATTCCATATATAAAATCATGAAAGACTATGATTTAGACAAGACCGATAATGAAGAAAATAAGAAAGATGAGGATATAAAGTATAAAAGTATATTAAATAAGTTAAAAAATTTATCCAATAGTAAATATGAAATTGGACTTTTGGCGGGCTCATTTAAACAGATGATTGAGAATATTGAGTTATATCTAACTAATTTAGAAAGAGTCACAGTTGAAAAAGAGAAGATTACAACGGAACTCAATATTGCTTCTAAGATTCAAAAACAGACCATCCCATATCATTTTCCTCCATTTCCAGATAGATTAAATGAATTTGATATTTATGCAAGTTTTAATCCAGCGAAAAATGTTGGAGGAGACTTTTATGATTATTTTTTAATAGATGATGATCGTTTAGTTGTTGTTATTGGTGATGTAAGTGGTAAAGGAGTTCCTGCTGCTTTATTTATGATGATGGCTAAGGCTTTAATTAACCGTCATGCTCATTTGAATTTAAGTCTTTCTGAAGTTTTTTATCAACTTAACAATCAACTCCTTGAGAATAATGTCGAAGAAATGTTTGCAACTGTTTGGTTAGGCATATTAGAGATAAGCACTGGAAAATTGACTTATGTAAATGCTGGTCATAATCTTCCGTACTTATTTACCAAGTCCACCAATCAATATGATATTTTAGAATCTAAACCTAACTTTGTTCTTGGAGGAATGGAGAATGTTAAATACACTCAATATGAAGTAAAAATAAATGAAGGAGATAGATTATACTTATACACTGATGGTATTACAGAAGGCATAAATCAACACGAGGAAGAATTTTCAAACGATAGATTGGTAAATACACTTAACAATAACAATCAGCACACGATCAAAGACTTGATTTTAAAAATTAATGATGAAGTACGTGATTTCACCAAAGGCACAGAACAATTCGATGATGAAACTATGTTTATATTAGAGTACAGGATGAATGTTGATGAATAAAAATTCAGATTTCGACTCATTAACAATTTTGGACACTGTAAAAAATTCACATGATAGACTAAGATTTTTTGCAGATTTTTACATTCGACATTATCTCAATCTAAATAGTATATGGATGTTTTGATAATCTTTAAATAGGTGTGGATCAAT